>JAPPBZ010000063.1:3159-8071 GCA_026702635.1 Bacteroidota bacterium | reverse complement strand
AACAGGGTCGTCCTCCTGTGGAATTGAGTGGAAGGATCGTGTACGATGACGATTATCTATATGTGGGAATTATTGTCGTAGATGATCCGAGTCAGATTCGCGCCAATCTCAGTGATCGTGATGAGATTTGGCAAGATGATTATGCCGGGATTGTGCTGGATCCCAATCGTGATGGTCAAGGCATGTATTTCATCGCAGCAAATCCTCTCGGGATCCAGGCCGATACGTTTATTTCACCGAATAACGAAGATGAAGGATTTGATATTCTGTTTCGATCCAGTGGCCAGATCACCGAAAATGGGTACCAGGTTGAGTTGGCAATTCCGTTCAAGAGTCTGCGCTTTCCAAGTATAGACGAGCAAACCTGGGGAATAACACTCTGGGTTACCCGGCCCCGTGAAAGTAGAAACCAATACTCCTGGGCTGCTATTGACCAGGACAACCCATGTGTGAGTTGTCAACTTGGCGAGATCAATGGGATTCGTGGTGTAAGAGCTGGACGCAATCTCGAGATCCTGCCCTCGTTAACTGGGGGCGGAGTTGGTGCACTCCGGGAGGCGGGCGAACCCGCCTCCGGGTTCAAGAATGATCGTATGACTCTTGAACCATCGTTGAATCTCAAATATGGCATCACGTCCGAACTCACAGCAGATGTCACGGTCAATCCGGACTTTAGCCAGATTGAATCGGATGAGGCGCAGATTGACGTGAATTCAACGTTTGCGCTATTTTTCCAGGAACGGCGTCCATTTTTCCAGGAAGGATCGGGGCTGTTTGACACCGATATCCAGACCGTCTATACCCGATCCATCAATGATCCGATTGGCGCAGCCAAGTTGACAGGACGGTTTGGATCTGTAGATGTGGCGTACATCGGTGCAAGGGATAATAACTCACCACTTCTACTGCCCTTTGAGGAAGAGAGCCGTGTGCTGGAAGGAGGGCGCAGTGTTTCCAATATCTTACGGGTGCGACATAATTTCAACAATGATTCTTTCGTTGGGGCACTCGTAACGGATCGCAGATTGGAGGAAGGTGGGGCAGGGTCTACCGTCGGTGTTGATGCAGCCGCAAGGTTTTTGCAAAAGTATACGCTCAGTGGCCAATTCGTGTACAGCAACAGTGTTGAGCCCACGGATGAAAAAATGAGCGAAGATGTGGGGGACATTACATTTGGGAAGAAGGGATATACCGGTGCATTGGATGGTGAGTCATTTAGCGGATATGCTGCAAGGGTTGAGCTTGATCGGGGAGCGCGGTACTGGTCATTTGAAGGGGGCTATGAAGCAATCAGTCCGACATTTCGGGCGGACAATGGCTTCGTTCGCCAGAATAACGACCAGTCAGCGTACCTTTGGCAGGGCGTAACGATCTATCCTGAAAAGGTGCTGGGGTTTGTTGATCGGATCCGACCAAATGTATTGGTGGGTTCCAGTTGGAATTTTGATGGTCTGCAAAAAAACTTTTTCTTTCGCCCTGCGGTCTTCGTCCAGCTTAAGCGGCAAACGAATATTCAAATCAACTGGTGGTACCGGGAAGAGAATTTTGCCGGCACCCAGTTTGATGGGATGACCAGGTTGAATGCGATGGTCTTCAGCAATTTCAGCAAGAGGATCAGTTTAGGAGTAGAGGCAGGAGTTGGGGAGTCCATCGCTCGCTTTCTCGATGAGCCGGAAATTGGGAACAGCTTGGAAGTCAGTGCATGGGGCACATTGCGTCCGACGCAGCGGATGTCTATTCAACCGCAATTCTCCTACTCGCGGCTTTCAGATAAGGAAACGGGCGAGGAATTTTTCAGTGGGTACATCGCACGTACACGGGTAAAATATCAGTTCAGTCGCCACTTCTTCCTGCGTACCATCGTGCAGTACAGCGACTTCTCGAAGTCCTTGGAAGTTGATCCACTGTTAACCTATAAGATCAATGCGTTCACGGCACTACATGTGGGGTCAACGCATGATTTTGATCAGTTCAGCCGCCCACAAGGGGCTGAAAAGTATTTTCGGCAGAGCAGTCGCCAGATATTTTTCAAGGTTCAATACTTTTTTCGTAGATAATTATTTCGATTTGTATGGGACTGCGTTGTAAATTGTTTTTGAATCAAACGATTACGACGCATGACCAGACTACCCAATCGCCGAACATTTATAAAAACCGCTTCTGCCGGTGTAGCCGGAGCGACTCTCCTTGGTGCTGCACGGGGTTTGGCCGCACCCTCAAACCGGCTTACAGCTGCCGTGATGGGAGTTCACAGCCGGGGCGGAGTACTCGCCACTTCATTTGCGAGGGCAGAGGGCTGTGAAGTCACGCACATTTGCGATGTGGATGAGCGTGCGATCGCGAGATCTATTCCAGAGGTCACCGAAGCCAATGGCGGCAGTGTTCCTACTGGAGTCGTGGACCTGCGTGAGGTGCTGGACAACCCTGATGTAGATATTCTTGTCATTGCCGCGCCAGATCACTGGCATGCCCCCGCTGCAATTATGGCGCTCCAGGCGGGCAAGCATGTCTACGTGGAAAAGCCATGCAGCTATAATCCCGAGGAAGGGGAGATGCTAGTGCGGGCCCAAAAGCGCTACGACCGCGTTGTGCAGATGGGAAATCAGCAGCGTGCTTCTGTAGAATCTGCGCAGATCATTGATGCGATTCGACAAGGGATCATTGGGCGCCCTTACTATGGTCGGGCGTGGTATGCCAACAACCGCGGGTCCATAGGCCGAGGTCAACCTGCTGAGATCCCCAGTTGGCTGAACTACGACTTATGGCAGGGCCCCGCTCCTAGAATGCCGTACAGGGACAACTTGATTCATTACAACTGGCACTGGTTCTGGCACTGGGGGACCGGCGAGATCTGCAATAATGGGACGCACGAGATTGATATCTGTCGTTGGGCCCTTGGTGTTGATTACCCTATCAGAGTCACATCTTCCGGGGGACGGCATCGCTACGATGACGATTGGGAGTTTTATGATACGCAAATCGCATCGTTTGACTTTGAGGGGGGGAAGACCATTACATGGGACGGCCGAAGTTGTAACCCTTATCCTGTCGAGGGTCGTGGTCGAGGTGCATCCATTCATGGTGAGCAGGGAACGGTAATTATGGACCGTGATGGCTATACGGTCTACGATCAGGATAATCGGGAGGTATGGAAACGATCACGGATAACAGGTGAAGCAACGTTGGATATTCGAGGTGGTGGAGGGCTCACAGATCGGCATATCGCGAATATGCTTCAAGTCATTCGGGATGGAGTTCCGCAGAATTCTCCCATTGATGAAGGACATAAGAGTACACTGCTGTGTCACTTAGGCAATATTGCCCAGGAAACAGGGCATACGCTTCACTGTGATCCGGTGAACGGTCATATTTTGGATGATGAGAAGGCGATGAATATGTGGGGGCGGGAATATGAGCCGGGCTGGGAACTCAACGAATGATCGCTTCAACCAACGAACCAACCTGCAAAGAAATGAATCGACGTGATTTTATTCGGACCGGTAGTACTGCTGCGGCAGCTGGGTTGTTTGTTAGGCCTGAGACCAAAAAATCTCAGCGCATGAAGGTTGCTCTGGTAGGGACGGGAATTCGTGGGAGTACGATGTGGGGACGGAACCTGATTCGTGACTATGCAAATGAGGTTGAATATGTCGGCTTGTGTGATCATAATCCCGGGCGGCTAGAGTATGTGAAACAATACATGGGGGCCAGTTGCCCAACCTTTACGGATTTTGATGAGATGATCCGTGTGACTGGCCCGGACACGGTGATTGTGACCACAGTGGATTCTACACATCATCAGTTTATCATCCGGGCGATGGAGCTCGGTTGTGATGTCGTTACAGAGAAGCCGATGACCACGGATGCTCAGAAGTGTCAGGCCATTCTTGATACACAGGCACTCACACGTAAGAATGTAACGGTCACATTCAACTATCGGTATTCTCCGCACCGTCAGGCGATGAAAGAGCTTCTGATGAATAACCGGATTGGCAAGGTCACCTCAGTAGATTTTCACTGGTATCTGGATGTATATCATGGGGAGTCCTATTTTCGGCGCTGGCATGGAAAGGAACGGTTTGGGGGTACGCTGTTTGTACATAAGGCGACACATCACTTCGACTTATTAAACTGGTGGCTGGAATCGGAGCCAGAAGAAGTCTTTGCGTACGGAGATCTTGAATATTATGGGCATAACAATGAATTCCGCCACACAAATTGTCGAGGCTGCCCACACGCTTCCAAGTGCAAACATTACTGGGATATTACGGAAAGTGAGAGTTCAATGAATCTCTATGTTGCCCATGAACACCATGACGGCTATCTACGGGATGGATGCGTGTGGAGTGAAGAGATTGACATCTATGACAAGATGAGTGCACAGATTCAGTATGCAAATGGAGTCCATGTCAATTACTCGTGCACAACCTATTCTCCCTATGAAGGATACCGGATTGCATTTAATGGTACGGAGGGGAGACTGGAGGCCTGGATCAAGGAACGTCAGCCCTGGGAAGATGAGCCCTTTGATGAGTTTCGTGTGACTGATAATTTTAGGCAGACTGAATTGATACAAATCCCGCATGGCGGTGGTGGTCATGGCGGGGGAGATCGGAGGTTACAGGACCATATCTTCAAAGGTGAAGATACTCCAGATCCTTATCGCCAGGCAGCGGGTTCCAGAGATGGTGCGATGTCGGTACTGATTGGAGTTGCAGCGAGAGAGAGTGTAAAAACAGGAGAGCCTGTGCGCATCGAATCGCTGACCTCTCTCAAGCCTCGTGTGATTCGACCTTAAACAGATACATTAACTTATAGTACGTAACTATGCAGAATATATATACGTTATCCGCTCTATTATTGGTTCTTATTCTTGGCGGATGTGCCTCCACCGGAGGGCTATCTTCGGAAG
>JAPPBZ010000063.1:0-3149 GCA_026702635.1 Bacteroidota bacterium | reverse complement strand
GTCCTGTTGCAGGTGACTGGACTTACAGTATCGACTCTCCCCAAGGGATTTATACAGGTACACTGATGATTGCCCAGGGAGATTCATTAGAGGTTTCATTAGCGGAAGAAGGACAGGAGGATAATCCTGAGGCAATCATCAGCGCATATTCAGTCGAGTTTGATGAAGAGACACAAACCCTGTCTTTTTCGTTTGACAACCCTGAGTTTGGAACGATGCATGTCTCCCTGGTGCTTGGTGAAGAGGGCTTGAGTGGGGGGATTCATGTCGTTCAATTTGGAGTGGATTTGCCGTTGATGGCAACTCGTTCAGACCAATAAGGTCAGACGATGTATCACTTAATGGGCAAGCGGGTTCGTGTGCACCTGTACACGCGCAATGGGACCATGATCGGAGCGATTACCGGTCGTGTCGCAGATGTAGCTTCCGAAGTGGAGGTTGCTCCCGGTATGAAAAAAGATTTGGCCTACGTGGTGGATATTGAGGTTGTGGAAGGGGAGTCTACCACATATAAAAACAGTAGCGGAATGGAAAATGAGGGATGGTTTGCCATTCAGGATCTGCAGATTATAGAGGAAGAATCCATACCGGGCTGGTTCAATAACTGACGCACCAAAGGATTCTGCTCCATCAATTTAGATGACTCTGGAGCAAAACGCTACCAGGTGTCAGGATAATCGGCCGGCCAGCATGAGTGGTGTGCAAGTGAGGGGTATCCCCTCACTTCCGTTATATCCGGTTAATTCAGAGCCTGTTCGAAATCATCAATCAAATCCTGACAGTCTTCAATCCCCACAGAAATCCTTAAAAGAAAGTCACGAATTCCCGCAGCTTCGCGCTCTTCTGGAGTTAGTCCTGCGTGCGAACTGATTGCGGGACGGGTCATGAGAGATTCGATACCTCCGAGGCTCGGTGCATAGACGGGAATCTGAAGGCGACTCATCAGCTTTTCCGTAGCATCCAAGCCACCTTTCAGTTCAATACTTAACATTCCACTAAAGCCTTCAAACAAGCGACTTGCCCGCTCGTGTTGTGGATGAGATCTCAGGCCAGGGTGGTAGACCCATGCAATCTCATCTTTGGAATCAAGAAATTCCGCCAGAGCATGCGCAGTGGCATTGTGTTGCCTCATTCGAAGGGCTAGGGTTTGAACGCCTCGATGGAGTAGAAAACAGGCATGAGGGTCCAATGAGCCTCCGAGCTGCTTTAAATTTTTCCCAGCTTTTCGCACCCAGTCTCCCTTTCCAGTGATGACACCGGCTACAACATCGGAATGTCCATTAAGGTATTTGGTCGCACTGTGGAGTGAGAAGTCAAATCCCGCAGCAGCAGCGGGGTAATTAAATGGCGTCGCAAAGGTATTATCAATCAAGGAGACCAATTTATTTGCTTGCGCAAATGCAACGATCCCCTCCAAATCACAAACATGGAGAAGGGGATTTGTGATGGATTCAACATAGACTGCACGAGTATTGGCCTGCAACAAGGAGTTCCAAGTTTCGGGAGCATCCGCATCGAAGAAGGAGACGCTAACCCCAAGATCTGCTAGTAGCGTACGGACGAATCCATGTGTGCCTCCATAAAGGGTGTCCTGCGCCAAGAGGTGATCCCCTGGCTTGAGTGCGGTGAGGAGGGCTCCACTAATTGCAGCCATTCCGCTACCGGTGACCAATGCTTCCTCGGCTCCTTCCAAAACCGCAAGTTTTCGATTGAGCACGATTTGATTTGGCGTGTTATTGTAGCGGACGTACCTCAGGGGAGAATCGTCATGCTCAAACATGGCCGTCTGAAAAATTGGCATGCGGATTGCTCCCTCAATACGGCGCTCTTCCCCCGCATGAATAAGTTGAGTATCAATAGCTCGGGTCATCATTAATTTTGATTAAATATTTAGCGTGCCGGCAATCACCGTTACTGCCTGTCCAGCAACCTGAACGCCCGTAATATCGGTACGTGGACCCATGATGGTCACGCGGGCTTGGCCTGGTCGTTGCATCCAGGTTCCCTGACGCGCAATAAAGACGGGTTTCTTGATAAGGTCATAGTGCCACAGGTATGCTCCCATTCCACCGGTTGCACTTCCAGTAAACGGATCCTCAAATATATCGGGTGGGCTGGCAAAATGGCGAGCAAATGTTTCTGAGTTATTTAGGGCAAACAGGTGCGCGCTGAAAAAATCGAATTCACGGCGAAGTTGTGTGAAAGAAGCCACGTCTATCTGAATTCCTCTGAGGCAATCAACATCCCGCACAGGTACCATCAGCTGCGGGGTGCCAGTACTGACGATTTGGATCGGTTTTTCAGGAATGAGGTCGTCGTTCGACAAGCCAAATGCAGATAGAGCCTGATCATGCGGCACCAGAGACAGGAACTGCGGCTTCAGTTGTGTCATGACAATCTCATTCGCTTTCCCGAAAGCAGTCAGAATATCAACAGAGATGATGCCCGCTTCAAGCTCCAGTGCAATCGTGGTTACAGGCCCCGTCAGGGAGATTCGTCTGCATTCTACGAGAAGGTGGACCGATGCGATCGTAGGATGACCAGCAAGTGGAATCTCTTCGGATGGTGTGAAGTAGCGGGCACGTACATCTGCTTGATCAGAATGCAGAATGAATGCCGTTTCCGAGAGATTTTGTTCGCGTGCGATAGCCTGCATTTGCTTGCTCGTAAGCGAATCCGCATCCATCACAATCGCGCAGGGATTCCCACTCAGAGGTGTATCTGTAAATGCATCAACCTGGAAGAAGGGGAAGGATGCCATAAGCAGGCGTATCACAGAGTAGGTATGCTACCGGAAACTTGCATATTTGTACGCAAAAGCCTTTATTGCAGTACAGAGTCCCTCATGAACATGAATCGGAAGCAACGCAAGAATATCATCATTGCGCTTACCATACTTGCAGGAGTTGTTGCTGCCTTCGCGATCCTGATCCAACTCAGCAGCTAATAAGCCGACTTGACGTCCGGCTGTCTGGCTTATGCAAACTCAGGAAGCGGCTCATCATCTTCTTCCTCTTCGTCCAGAAAGGGGTAGATGCCTTGCAGGAGCTCCTGGAGCTTTGTGCGTCCCCGATTAATCCGGCTCTTTACCGTACCCATAGGCAGGCCGGTGATGATGGCAATCTCT
This sequence comes from Bacteroidota bacterium, assembly GCA_026702635.1. GTDB lineage: Bacteria > Bacteroidota > Rhodothermia > Rhodothermales > Bin80 > Bin80. The sequence goes on along the minus strand of JAPPBZ010000063.1, from coordinate 22 downwards.
TCATAGCTAAGCTGCTGGATAT
>JAPPBZ010000338.1 GCA_026702635.1 Bacteroidota bacterium | reverse complement strand
CAGCGGTCGTCTTGCCGGAGCCCTGGAGTCCGGCCAGCAGCACCACCGTGGGCGAGGAAAATTCACTGCCAGAACGAGAGCACTAGCGGCCATATGATCCAAGTCATCAAGCCTTATCGTCTTAGACAAAGTGCGCGAACCCGTGGCCAATCTAGTCTATCCTTTAGGTAATCTTCGCGGTCCACTTCATAGAAGTAATAGTATACATTAACTGCGAAAATTCACAAAAACAGGGAATTAATGCAAATTAAATATACTAATTAGCTTCTTGCAAAAATTCCCCGAATTAGACCATTGCAAGAGGCTCAGGTGTATCTTAATTTCACATCCTACAGCCATTTTTCATACTCGGCCCTATCGAAGGTTCTATCCACAGCACTCGTGATAGGACTAGGCCGGTTGGTGCCATTTTACTCCAATTCCCAAAACTGTTTTATGAGCGAATATTCTGTCACACTTTCAGATGTCCAGAAACGGTCTCAGAATCTATCTGCGCTCCCAGATGGTTAGACGATGTCCCCAGGATGAAGACACCGAGAATCCCACCAGAGAGCCAATTCTGGAGCCAATGAATCATGGAAGTTCAGAACGAGGCACTATCGATTGTTTTCATCCACTGACCCCAAAACTGTGAAGAAGACTTGTATATTGCAACCAAGCAGTGAAAGGTGAATGGCAATACAGAACGTAAACTCCGGGAATGGGCGACCGAAAAGAGGAGAAATGCTTCGCACTAAGCTGTTATTTGCGGGACTGATGACACTCATTCTTACGGGTTGTGGTGTCGTTCAGCTCATAAATGCGCCGGGAGAGCGGGAGGAGGAAAGCGACTACGGTGCCATATTGGAGACCTTCTCCGAGTTACATGGTATTGGTGCATCGGCTCTCGCCATCATGAAAGATGGCAATGTCGTCTATGAGGGTGTGAGTGGTTTCATGGACGCTGGACGTAACACGCCCATTACCCCGAGCGTGATGATGCGAGTCGCAGGTGTTTCCGTACCTATCACCGCCGCCGCCGTTCGTCAGCTAGTTGCCGATGGGTTGCTGGAGCTGGACGCGCGAGCATTCGATCTTGGACAGCCGGAAGGCGGACTGCTTACCTTGCAGCCATTTCCTGCGCTCGGTGATTCTCGGCTCATGAATATCACAGTTGAACATCTTCTATTGGATCAAGCCGGTTGGGACGAAGATAGCACGGCGGATTGGACATTCCGAGAAATTAAGATAGCAGAGGCAATGTCAGTGTCCAGTCCACCTGGACGGGAGAATACGGTTCGCTATGTTTTGGGCCAGCCGTTACAATTTGATCCTGGTTCGAAAACTGTCATCTCTAATGTCGGATATCTAGTATTGGGGCTGATAATTGAAAAGGTGTCGGAACAGGACTACCTTACTTATGTGCGCGAGAATATCTTCGCACCTCTTGGCATTTCTGCTGAAGATGTGATTCAAGCCCGTACGTTTCCTGAAGATCGCAGTGCAAGGGAACCTTGGTATGATGCCCCAGGATTGAGTCGTAATGTTTTTGATCCATGGGGACCGCCGGTAAGGCCGCCAGATGGAGGGTCGGATATTGAGGCCAAGCTATCTCAGGCTGGATTGGTCACCACAACAAGGGCTCTACTTGAATTTGCTGACGAGTACGTATTATGGGGTGAAAATGTCGGTAGACAACGAAATAGTCGGGAAAGAAGTGGTTGGTGGGGATGGTTCGCGGGAAGCCTGTCCGGAACCAACTCGCTGGTATACCAGAGTGGAGAAGGGATCAACTACGCCGTTCTCTTCAATCGTCGCGCTATCACAAACGACCAATTGTTCTACGTCAAGCTGTTCATGGGAATTCTGAACACACGCTTGATACTGCCAAGTCCTGTATCCCATTCCAGTATGTACGGGGACGCATCAACTGGCATGTACTTGGCTAAATCGGAAATACAAAAGCCTAGGGTCCTGGAAGCGGAACCAGCAAGAGTCCTAGGATTTCTGCAACCAGTTTGTACGGTTAAATTTGAAGAGCGAGGCCTCTTGAGACATAATCCATCAACTCCTATAAGGTCAACCTTATTCCCGGGTCAACACGCCGCAGCCAATACTGAATAGCCCAGTGGAAGAGAAGCTTGGAAGCAGTGGATTGATATTGAGGGATCGGTCAATATCGTCGGGGGAACAGCTTCACCTGTGGTCCACAACAAAGTGGCCAGTCTCATGTGGCCCTTGGACAAACACGGTTGTTTATTCATATCACTGTCAGTACACTATAACTGCATAAATTCACAAAAAATGGGAATCAATGCATATTCAATGTACCAATCAGATTAGTTTCTGATTATGACTGACCTATTTTTAGGATCTTTAGAGCTTCGATCACTTCATCATGGACTTCACCATTGGTCCCGATGATTCCGTGGTTGTGTTCTAGTCCCTTTCCGCAGGAAAAATCCAACTCTTTACCAGCACAGTCTGTCACTTTTCCCCCTGCTTCCGTCAGTAAAAGAGCACCTGCTGCGTGGTCCCAAATGCGTTCTACATAGTCTTTGCGCGTAGGTAGACGCATATAGATTTCTGCGTCGCCGCTTGCGACGACAGCGTATTTTGCTTGGCTGTCCAATCGCTTCCGTTTTGCGGCGATCCCAAGGTGTCCAACGACCCTCTCCACATCTTGGTGTGCACTGTGGCTAGACTCTACACTTTCGCAAATTCGGGCATGCTCCAGATCCTCAGCTGTGCTTACACGAAGGGGAGAATCTCCCAGCCTTGCACCACATCCCGTCGCAGCCAGAAAAATATTATAGTCCAAATTTGGGCATGCAAGTCCAGCGACTGCCACTTCCCCCTCAATAATCAGGGCCAGAGCTACGGCGAATTGTCCCTTTCGCAGGAACCCCTTCGTACCATCTATGGGATCCAGGGTCCAGAATCGGTCAGAATACGTCTCCGCATTACCATAATCGATCCACTTCAGGGCACTCTTCATTGAGGTGCCAGGGCGAATCACTTCGAGCTGCTGTCCTAAGGTTTCTCGAAGCTCTGTCTGCGCATCCGACCTCAATAGCGTACTGTCTTCCTCGGCGATGATCGGATCGTCTGGAAATGCTTCACGGAGGGTACGGCATACCAACGCCTGGCTTCCAAAATCTGCGATTGTCACGGGACTCCGATCCCCTTTTGTAATGGCAACCCGCTCCTGAACAGATCGGCACAATAGTGCTGCCTCGGAAAGTGCAGCGTGCACGATCTGAAGCTCTTTCGAATATGAATTATTGAACATGATTGATCGGCAGAATCATGGTCTTGTAGGATGGAATTTCGTCTAAGAATCGATAGGAGCGATTGGCATGATCAACCACGCAGCAATAATGCTGCATGCCATTAGTAATCACCAGATAGGGGACCTTCAGTTTGGCATTGTAATGCCCAATCTGATTAAATGTATCCTGACTGAGTTGAACGGACGGTCCTTTGCATTCAACAACCATCACCGGCTCAACCCGTCGATCATAGATGACAATATCTGCCCGGTAGTGACGATCCTGCATCGGGATCGCCACCTCAATGCCGACCAATCCGGGTGGAACGTCTAATTTTCTAATGAGATACTGGACGAAGTGCTGGCGCACCCATTCCTCGGGAGTTAACGGTACAAAGCGTTTCCGAACCGGGTCCAAAATTACTCTGCGCCCAGCCTGATTGCGTACATCATAGTTATAAGGTGGCAGGTTCAGTTGCTCCATGAAAAGGGAGTAATGGTGGATCCCACAGTCTCTCTACGCGTTAGCCGATTCACCTCGGGGTGTAGCGCAGCCCGGTAGCGCGCTTCGTTCGGGACGAAGAGGTCGTGGGTTCAAATCCCGCCACCCCGACAGTTGCTTTTCTCCGTATGCTCATCATTGCGTGCGCCCTTCGTCAGTGGTTCGTGAGATTTGATCCCCGCTGTTAATAGAATCGGGTTTACTCAACATCTCCTTCCGAACCGTTGGTTCAACGTAACCAAGACAAGATTAGACTACGTCACAGATCGATAGATTCGCTCAGCCAGGCGAAAAGATCCATCTGATTAGGATGCATGTTGACGTGGATATATGCTCTACGGAATCTTTTTCCACCACTGGCTAGTAAATTTCATTGCGAATCAGTTTGGAAACCAGACCGATCCCGGCCATGAGACTAATTGTTGGTTTTACTGGAATTCTGGCAATAGTTGGACTTAGCTCCTGCTCCGTTACTTCAATATTTTCTGAGAATAAGGCCGAGTGCTCTACTGAACATTTGCATTGTAGTGGTAATCACTCATGCTCTTCCACTCCAGATTCGTGCACTGCCTGTTCCATGGTAGACGGCGAACTAGAGTGCGACACGGTGACACACTCGAGGATCCCAAAGATGTGTGCATCTAGCTCTGGTTTCCAATGTGTTGGCGACATTACATGTTCGGCATCCCCGAATTCGTGTACTGCCTGTTCCATGGTAGACGGCCAACGAAAGTGCACTACGACGACGCTCTGGAAGGACTCAGAAACGTGCTCATCCAGCTCTGGTCTTCAGTGTGTTGGCGACATTGAATGTTCGAAAACCCCTGATTCGTGTACTGCCTGTTCCGCGGTAGACGGCCAACTAAAGTGCACCACGATAACGTTCTCAAGGGACCCAAAGACATGCACATCCAACTCTGGTCTCCAGTGTACTGGCGACATTGAATGTTCAGCGACCTCTAACTGGTGTACCGCCTGTTCGTGGGTAGACGGCAGGAAAGAATGTCATGCTACTACTTCTAATTCAAGGATCGTAAAAGTGCAAAGCTGACCTCACATGCACTGGATTGAATCAGTGTTGTACGGGTAGCTGTGCTTTCATCAACTCTATGTCCGAGCCCCGGAAGAGTATGTGTTCCTGGTTATAATTCCCTATTCCGACGCACTCGGTCAGTGGTTCTCCATCAAGCCCAATTGGTTTGTTGAATCTGTGTTTGGTAGTATTGGATTCGATATTTGTGACTAATTTCGCTATCGTTGAATCTCAATTGGGTTATCCCTGGCGGCATGAAGCATACTGACGAATATCGTTTTCAGGGGCTGGTTTTCTGTATATGAATCGTCACCGCATTGCCTTTCTAATTGTGGTATTGACCACGATCGGCTGCCAACCTGCCTCCGATACCCCCAACGTAATCTTGATCATCACGGACGATCAGGGATGGGTAGATCTTGGCAGCTATGGGTCAGATGTTCTGTCAACTCCGTACCTTGACACATTGGCTGCCAATGGTCTTCGTTTTGCGGATTTCTATACGGCTGCCGCTTCCTGCTCTCCATCCAGAGCCGCCTTTCTCACGGGGATGTATCCGCAACGGATCGGTATTCCCGGAGTTCTGATGCCACAGTCCAGACGCGGTCTGCATCCAGACGAACGAACTCTGGCAGAAATGCTCAAAGATTTAGGCTACGCCACTGCAATCTATGGCAAATGGCACTTGGGCCATGACTCTCTACACCTACCTCTACAACACGGCTTCGATGAATACTTTGGGATCCCGTACTCCAACGACATGACGCCAGATGCGATAAAGAATCCCAACCCACCTGCTAGGCAGCACCCGCCGATCCCACTCGTTGAAGACTACAAGACCATTGAGCTGGAGCCAGACCAATCTCAATTGACCCGGCGCTATACCGAGCGCGCAACGGGGTTCATCGATGCCAATCATGATACCCCTTTCTTTCTGTATCTCCCTCACACGTTCCCGCATGTTCCACTTTTTGTTTCAGACACCTTCGAGGGGCAATCCGGCGCCGGGCTTTATGCAGATGTGATTATGGAAATCGACTGGTCAGTAGGTCAGATCATGGAGGCGCTCAAGCGGCATGACCTGATTGAAAATACGCTCATCATCTTTTCGTCAGACAATGGCCCGTGGCTCATCAAGGGGGACCACAGCGGACATGTTGGCCTACTGCGCGAGGGAAAAGGGACCACGTTTGAAGGAGGACACCGGGTGCCCCTGCTGGTGTCCTGGCCCGGTGTAATCGCGCCAGGTGTCACTGATGCCATGGTTTCGGCAATAGATGTGATGCCAACTATCGCAGCATTTACCGGGGCACCACCCGGACCATTTCCATTTGATGGGCAATCATTGGTCAGCGTTATCCATGGGGGTGCGTCTCCACATGAGGCACTGTTCTTCTACCAGGGACACCAACTTCATGCAGTTCGATCCGGCCGGTGGAAATTGCATGTGCCGCATCACTACCGGAGCATCCATGGTGCAACGCTTTCAACACCGACCTTCCAGGGAGCCTATCGGCAGGATTCGATCGGGTTATCGTTGTTTGACCTGCAGTCAGATATTGGAGAAACGACCAACCTCGCTGATTCTCATCCAGGTGTCGTGGATAGACTCCTTGGGTATGTGAACGCTATGCGAGAGGATCTGGGGGATAGACTCACAGATACCGTGGGGAGTGGCCGCCGTCCACCACTGGTCTTGGAATAGCAGCTGGGAGGTATTCGTCTGGAAGGTCCATCTTTATCTTCAACCTGAATATCTCCCAACCAATCAGATCTTGAATCAGATGCAGTATGTGACCGCATTTCTCCCAACCTACATTCTCTAAACTTGGGAAGTTCTGGTACAAAACAATCGTAAGCGGAATAAATTGCCAGCACAGGCAATTTTGCAACCCCAGGTAAAGCAGTTTCCCAGTGTTGTTCTGCAATTTTCACAATCTCTGCGATTCTTCGATTGGTTGGTCTTGCTGGCGTAAGATTCGCGTTTCTCGTTCTCCACTCTACAAGTTTTTTGAGGACATAACGAATAAATGATTTTGGGTCACTGCCACTGCACTGTATTTCTTGAACAAACCACAAAAGATCTGTCTTGAGTTCAGCGGGACGTATGCTATCCCGGATAATCAAGTTTGATGTCATTCACACCGCTCCGAAAAAAACTTACCCCCACGGTGGAAGTGCTGCTCACTGGGTAAGCGACCGCGGCAAAATCAAACGACACAATCCCAGCAAAGCGCTCCGCATGCATGTAGGCAACTTCGGGGAATTCGGTGTGGGCCAATCCGGACGGGTTCCAATACACACTATACCCATTCTGGGTATGTGTAACGTTTGCTTCGCCCATGGCCAATGCCCGGGCATCTACTTCTCCTGTCAGGAAGTCTGGCCCATACTTGGCAATCCGCTGCGCTGACACAGGGGGCAGATCATGGTGATAAATACCAGGAGATAAACTGTGTGTCGAAAATACATTCGGAATCACAAGGTCAACGGTTATACCCCCAAACCTATTGAGCTGACGCTTCAGCGGTTCGCAAATACGCGAACAGGTCCTGAATTTCCTTATCGGACAGCACAGAGAGCAAGTCTTCCGGCATTAATGATTCCTCAGAAACCTCCAATGATTGTATTTCGGTGCGGTTCAGCACGACATCCTTCTGCCCTATGGGCCGGAGTATGACTTGGCGGTCACTTTCACCTACCATGGTACCTACATACGTACGTCCGCCGCGGGTCGTTGCGAGCACCATCCGGTAATCGTCTTGGATGAACTCATCCGGGTAAATGAGATTGCTGAGCAGGTAGTCTACATCTGTCCGATTGGACCCCGTTAGGTCTGGGCCTATAAGTCCGCCGACACCATTCATTTGGTGACATGCCCCGCAGGCCTGCGCAAATACAATCTGTCCATTGGCGGCATCCGCTGCCATTCCAGACATTACCAGAGTGTGATATCGGGCGTAAGCCGCGGCTTTATCTCCTGGAAGCTCGTCAATCGGCCCCCAGATTTCTACAAAACCACTTCCCACGACACGCCGCATTTGCCGAGCGATCCAGACAGGAATATCATTCCGCTGGATTGAACCATCACGGAGTGACTCAACCAGCATCCATCCGTATACTGGACGCGATGCCATGGTTTGAATGATGGCCTCTTTGTCGTAGGGGGTTGCGTCCACGTACATTGAGAGCACAAGTTGCCCCAACTCCTCGTCATTGAAAGCTGCGACTGCCTGGATTGAGGCAGTTCGCATATTCGGGTCATTAATCAATTCAAACAAGGCTTCTCTGAGTGCA
>JAPPBZ010000044.1 GCA_026702635.1 Bacteroidota bacterium | reverse complement strand
CACCAAATGACTAGCCTGGAATGGAAGACCTGGTTGAATACTTGACAATGCCGCGATCAATGAATCCAGGACGGCCTGATAAATCTCACGTTGACGAGAAGAAAACGTACCTCCAACCGGATACGTCCTTGTGATGTCACTTGCATACCCCGAAACAGTTGCGGCCCCACTGTCCTGAACAACCAGATCGCCAAGTTCTAAACGGCGATGATAGTGGTGATTATGCAAAACCTGTCCATGCTTCGTCAAGATACATGGATAGGCAAGACGCCCCCCGCCACTGATTGCAATTCCTTCGACAAGACCAGCAAGCTCACGTTCGTACTTTCCTGCCTGAACCGCCTGCATTGCAGCACGGTACATCTGTTGCGTAACCGCCAGCGCCGCCTCAATTTCTGCCAATTCCCGGGGCTCTTTGACTGACCGCTGTGCAACAATGGCCCGGATAAGTTCTTCTGAATGCCCTCCTTTGGATTGCTCCGGCTCTAACCCCATGAGCTTCTCCAATCCACGATTGATTTCTGCTCGGTATGGCGGCAAATAGTGTAAATCCCGTTTTTGGGCAATGGCTCCAGAGAGGACTTCTGCCAGATCAGATATTTCATACACATGATCCGCACCGCAGAGCTCTCTTAATTCTTCTAAACCCGGCTGGGAGCCAGACCAAATCACATCATCTACTGTAGGCTCTTTGCCGAAAATTGTTGTCTGATTCTCATCTACATCAATCACAGCGAAAAGCCCTGGTCTATGAATCCCGACGTAATACAGAAAGGTACTGTCCTGTCGGAAGGGATAGATATTATCCGCATAATTCATTGGGCTGTCCACATGCCCGGGCAAGAGCGCGATCCCACTCCCCAAAGACTTCACCAGTTCACGACGACGTTCAGAAAATACATCAGCTTCAAACATGGGACACGAATGAATATGGAGGACTTCTTTTGACTCGCTTCGCCTGACGACTCAGCAGACAAACAATTTAGGAATTTTCCTGTAGTAAGGGGTCAATTTTGTATGGTGATCATGACAATTGGCCGGGATATGTTTCCGGTTACAATGGCGTCGTATGTGGAGAAGATCTGACCCAGCAGTAGTCCGAATGACATTTTTATGCTCCCATCCCTGCATACACATTAAATGGCTGTATGCGGGGATTCTGTTTATCTTGCCCCTGGTCGCATGTCAGAGTGATGAGATTACTCGATTTGAAGATTCTCCAGTCATTGATCTTATGCTGGATACTGCCCCCCATTTTGTGGCAAGTACAGATATTGAACCGGAACGTTGGATAGCAACAACTAGATTAGGAATCCCAAATGATTCGCTGTTTCTGGGTAGTCCAGGTCGTATGTTAGTGATTGATGGTAGTATTTATATCTCTGAGAGTATGATACCTGAGATAGTTGTAGTGGAAGTTGATGGACATATTAGCCGTAAATTTGGCGGAAGGGGACAAGCCCCCGGAGAATTTGATCGTGAAGTATCCGGGATGGAGTACCGCGATTCGCATGTGTTCGTCCGAGCACTACCGCGTATGCAAATATTTACGAAAACATTTGAATATGTGGACATGTTTTTCGCTCCAGATTATCTAATGAAAAGATTTGCGGTTTCAACTGATTATATATTTCTGCAATGCCCTGGAAGTCCAGAAAATAGCATTTGGCTTATTTGTGCACGCAGTACATCGCCCCCATATGATTGGATTCCGGGCACCGAATTGCTTCCTAAACTGGATTTTCCGAATCAAACGGGGGAAAATTCCAACATGGTAACAGTTAATCATGATGGAGATCGAGTTGCCGTGGCATATGGAGCACTGCCATATATCTTTGTTTATGACAGCCAGTTTAGGCATTTGCAAACGATTAGATTCGAGGGAAAAGAAGTTCGAGAATTTGAGCCGTCGGGGTTTCCTGGAAACATTGAAATTCCAGACGGAACGGAGGCTTTTACGAAAATATTTATATCTACAATAAAGTTTCTAGATTCCCGATTCTTGATTGCACGAACAGCGACAGGAAATTACATTTTCGATTTGTCTGAAGATGATTACAAGATCGCAAAAAAGATTGTTTTTCGTCCCGTAAGCGATATAGAAGAGAGGAGGAATATTTATGCTAAGGATTTTTTGCTGCATGAAGGTTATTTATATGTCTCTTCTACCCACGAAGAATACGTTTACGGTTATCCATTTGAACTGAATTGATTCCCCCGGATCCGTCCAGATGGCACCTTCACCCGCGTATTCACGGCGTAGCACATACCGCAAGGGAGCGTTTGGCGTACGCACGCGCTGCCCTTTCATTTCTAGATACGTAATGTTTAGTGGAAATCTCCCCGTGTATGTGTTGCGCAGTGAGTACTCCTCTGCCTCCGGAAACCCCCTGCTTTAACGCGGGGGGGACTCGCTACCATTTATGCAAGTAATGAGCGGCACAAAAAACATGTATTAGGCATCGAAATGATACCGAAGATTCCGGGCAATCGCCGAACAAGATCGTCTGAGGCGATGATTCTGAAGGTCAAACAATTTAGGGATTTTTCTGTAGTAGGGAGATCAATTTTGTATGGTGATCATGTCCTTCGTTCGATACGCAGCACTGGTCTTGGTAATTGCGCTGTTTTCTACCTGTAAAAGTCCCACAGAACCGATGCCCCCAGAGCCCGAAAATACCCCCATGCCACGCGAGGTGGCCGATGATGATTATATCCAGCTTTCAGATGGTCTCAAGTATTATGACTTTGAGGTCGGTACAGGTGATCCAGTAAGAAATGGTGATCTTGTGACCGTGCATTATCACGGTTGGCTAACGGACAACACGCTATTTGACAGCTCCCATCTTCGAAACAGCCCCTTCTCGTTTCAAATTGGGAACGGCCGGGTTATCGAGGGATGGGAACTGGGAATCCTGGGGATGCGATCAGGGGGGCAGCGTCAACTCGTGATCCCACCCGATCTTGCCTATGGAAATCGGGGACAGGGCCGCATTCCACCAAATGCGACACTGATCTTTGAGGTTACCCTCCTATCTATTGACTAATCGCTGCCTCCTCCTGAAGTACGGAATCCAGTGTTTCGACGAGTTGGACCGCATTGGCTTGATCAAAGACCAGCGGTGGCTTGATCTTCAGCACGTTGTGAAGCGGCCCGTCCGTTGAAATCAGGATGCCCAAATCGCGCATGCGGTTCGCAATATAGCCTGCTTCCTTATCGGCTGGCTCCAGGGTTTGGTGATCCCGCACCAACTCTATCCCCAAAAACAACCCCCTCCCCCTTACATCTCCGATCACCGGATGCTTGCTTTTTAGCTTCTCAAGAGACTGTTTTAGAAAAGTGCCCGTGACGAGCGCGTTTTCCTGTAGCTTTTCCGATTCAATCACATCCAAAACTGCCTCCCCCACTGCGCACGAAACTGGATTTCCCCCAAACGTGCTAAAGAACTCCATCCCGTTATCGAATGAGTGAGCAATCTCGGCAGTGGTCACAACGCCTGCCAGTGGGTGGCCATTCCCCATCGGCTTACCTAGGACAACAATATCTGGCGTGACCTCCTGGGTCTGAAAGCCCCAGAAGTCACTCCCCATCCTCCCAAACCCTACCTGTACCTCGTCAGCGATACAAAGACCGCCTGCCGCACGTACGTGTGCATAAACTGATTGCAAGTATCCCTCTGGCAACTCAATCTGCCCTCCGCAACCAAGGAGAGATTCGCAGATAAACGCGGCAATCCCATCCGGGACCGAATTGAGTTTTGCTTTCAGTTCTGTTGAATACTGTTGTGCCGCATCACTTCCCCGAAACCGCCCTCTATATAGATCCGGGACCGGGGCTTGATGCACATGCGGAGGTGCACCCGTTCCGCCGGGGCCATCAAACTTGTACGGGCTGATCGCGATCAGTGAACTCAAGTGACCATGATATGCGCCCTCCAGGACCATGATATCCTTCCGCCCGGTGTGTGCAAACGCCAGACGTAACGCCAGATCTTTGGCTTCGCTCCCTGAATTCACAAAATAGCAGACCTTCAACGGTTCCGGCATGGTGGCAGCCAGCCGCTCCGCATAATCTACGAGTGTCTGATGCAAATAACGTGTATTGGTGTTCAGTACGCGCATTTGTCGGATCGCAGCTGCATTGACACGCGGGTGGCTATGTCCTACATGGGGGACATTATTAACAGCATCCAGAAATGCCCGACCAGTCTCATCATAGAGATACTGACGAAATCCACGTACAATCTGCAGAGGCGTACGATAAGAAACGCTGAGATTTCCCCCGATACAATCTTTTCGCCGGGACCGGATCGTTTCCGTGAGAGGCTCAGGCACGGGCAGCAAGTCATCCCGAATCCCGAGAATCAGGTTGGGGTCCGGGCAGATCGATAACCACACATCGCGCTGGCTTGCCGGTGCAACCCCCCAGTACTCACCAGATTTTCCCAACAGGTCGGCAATCACCTGAAAATGCAAATGGGGAGTCCACCCGCCATTCTCTTCTGGTATTCCGAGACTGGCAAATTCTTCGCCCTTGGCAATTTTCTGTCCTGGTTGAAGCTGCTGGACCGAATGCTCACTCAAATGACCGTAAAGCGTGTAAAATCTCCCCCCTTCCATTGTATGCTCCAAGATCACCAGCCCTCCAAAATCCATTGGTTTCCGGCTGAAAGAGAGACTGTGTACTCGTGCTGCGGCCGGAGCATAGACTGGGGCTCCTGCTTCTTTGAATAAATCAATCCCCAGATGAATCGTCCGGGTCTCATCGAACGCATTGTTCGCTGACCGGTAGTTTTTTGATGTGTACACGATCCGAGGCTCATTATAGCGTCCTACCCCGATTTCGGCGCCTGCTCGGCGGATCCGCCTGAACCATGCTTCTGAGGCCTTCTTTGGATCGGGCTGCTGCTCCAATGGCTCAACCAAAGGGCTGGTAACGCTCAGATCCACCACAAGGGGATCCTTTTTGCGCACATCCGGCTGCATGACCGGTGCAAATGTTTGCTGGCGAAGATGTGCAACCACACGCATACCCTTTGGACAGGGCTCCATGCCACAGCCAGATCGCCATCGATATTCCGCCAGTGATGACGATTCTGTTGACAAATAGGTGAGTAGAGACCATGCTCCTTCCTCAGACACGCGAAGGTACTCATTCTCCGGTTCCAACGACCCTCTAAAGGCCGAAACCAAGACACTAGAGCAAAGCCGCGCTTTGATCAGCCCGTGTAATACTGAGATCTCTGACTCCTCCAAAGGACAGGACTCATGATACCCGCGCACAACCTCTGCTGCTGCTCCCACTGGATCGACCTTGCCCATCATGATATATGTTGCTGCGACTGCAAGTTCAATCACGGTCGTTGTATGCAGCGTATCCCCAAAATCTATCAATCCGCGAATGCTGGCTTGATAGCCTGTCCCCTGGACAACTATATTGTGGTCATTGGCATCGTGATGGATCACGCTCTGCCGAAGTTGATCCAGGCCGGGAAGCGTCTCATTCTGAAAGAATTCCAATGCGTCCTCTACGAGCTTGCGCCGTTTGGCATCCCGGATACAGTCCAGGTATTTGGCAAAATGAATCGCCTCACGAAGATCCCAGGCGTAGCTTCGATGTGCAGACTCGTGTTCAAATCCTCCCAGAGCCTGGTTGAGAGATCCCAGAAATCGTCCCAAATCCCGAAGCAGTGGGCTCAGTACAGGCCTGACATTTGCGAGAACGCGTCCATGGAGCCAGGTAACCATCCATAACTGGTGCTGCCCCTTATTTCTCTGCACGAGAGCTTTTTGATCGCCCGTTTGTGTGGGAACGACAGCCGGAACATAATGCCCGTGCCCATTCGCATGCAGATGTGAGAGTACTGCGTGCTGAAGATCTACGTAACTGGATTCCGCTGCCGCGTTGGAGAGTTTCAGAACGAACGTGCCATCGGCCGTATCGATACGAAAATTCTGATCAAGGTGACTGGGGAGCTCGAATACACCACCCTGTATACCAAAGTACTCCTGCGCCAGAACCTGAGCTTCTGGCACTGAAAAAGTTGGAGCCGGATGTTCAATCATCGGTAGCCGTATGGTGATTGCGTAGCTGCGGCGAATGCTGTCTTAATATATCTGGATACAACTCTTTGCTTCATTAGGAGGAAGTGCTCTGAGCGCTGATATTTTTCTTCATAGGCCATTGAAACAGCTTCGGCAACCGAATGTGCATCTTTGGTCCATGCCAGATTCATTGAGCAGCGACCAAAGCCACCTCCCGTCATCCATGCTCCGAAGGCTCCAGCAAGCGATTCTGCCTGCGCAACCATAAAATCAAGTTCTTCACAACTCACTTCGTAGTCGCTTTTTAAGCTTGGATGTAAGGCAGAAGGTATACTTCCCAGCAAGTCCTAATCTGAACGGACTAGGACACCACCGGCCGCTCCCCTCACGTTGCCAACAAAATAAGTCGGTCCACTTTACGAATCTTTACGTCCCAATCGGGGACATCTTTAGCATAATAGGATCAGGAATCTCCGTGCACAGGGGCCTCCTATCACAAGCCAACAGGACTGTTCTCGGTAAATTGCGAACTCTCAGACTGAGGAGATATTTGTGCGCGAAGTGAGTCCTGATCATGTAAGCCAATCCACCATTGTCATGAGGGTTCTTATTGCTTCTACCACGAATGTTGTGGATGAGGTGACTGTCTTGGTACGGCATTCATTCGACCAGCACGTCCAAGCTCACTCATGCATTCGTGTAGAAGCCATGATACCTATTCTTCGGATTATGTTTGGCGAAGATAGTTGGTAGGGAATGCTGCAGGAAGGGGTTACGGATATAGAAGGAAGATGCGTGGTCGTTGGGGCATGACCCGGATTCTGCGCATCAGTGGGCTCGTTTGTGGGAATTATGCCGGCAATGATTTTTGCGTAAGGACCCGTGTAGGTTAATGGGGCCACCACGGTTCTATGAAGGTCCGAAAAAGAACTTCCCTGAGGCACCTGAGTTAGGCCAATCCCCGTCGCTCCAGTCGGTAACAGACTTGGCGGATGGGGACGTGAGCGACCAGAACACCAATTCGACTCATCGGGAAGTTGGACTAGGCACGCATCCAGATTTTCACGCCCTTACACGTAACAGACCAAAATGATATTTCTGACTCTATTTAGGAAAGCTGCCCTCATCACGAATGTACGCACTACTACAATCATAATCTGTGCTCTTGCTTTGACTTTCACGTTGCTTGGTACCGGCTGCGGTTCAACTAACACTGATTCTGGTGAAGGTTGGCCCGGCACGATTGATACGCTAACTTCCGGTGAAATCATAGTCCGAAATACCGACGAACCGCTCTGGTCATCGGAAGAATCTTGGCGGGTTGTGGAGGAAATGAGGATCGGAAGCGATACGGGTGACGACGCGATTCTATTCGGCAATATTCGCTCCTTTGATGTGGATGCGCAGGGGCAGATCTTCGCACTTGATGGCCAAACGCAAGAGATCCATGTTTTCGACTCGGACGGCGCCCACGTACAAACCGTAGGGGGAAGGGGCACCGGACCGGGGGAATTTGAAGATGCCAGCGCGGTTGACCTGAGCCATAATGGAGAGATTTGGGTCATGGAAATGGGAAGGGGGCAGCTTTCCATACTGGACGCGTACGGGGACTACCTTAGAACAGGATCGATCGGTGGCGTTGGCTGGAGCATCTTGCCATATCCGGGTGGTTTCGATCCAGTAGGCCGGTACAACGCCATAATCAGATCCCTCCTCGATGAGGGGGCGACAGCGTCATTCGCCCGGTTTGATCAGTCCCTGACTCCGCTGGATACGATCCCGGTCCCGGAAAAACCTAACGCTGAATACTTCAGTAACGAGACCGGAGACATGCAAGTGGCTGTTCCCTTCCAAGGTTACATTGCATGGTGCTTTGCTCCAAACGGTAATCTCTGGACGCTCCGCACCGATCAATACGAGCTTTCCGAAATCACTGGCCATGGTGAAACGCTTCGCACGATCACCAAAGAATATGAACCGATTCAGGTAACTGCTGAAGACAGGACGGAGTTGGGCCAGAGCATGGAGTGGTTCACTGACCAAGGAGGGAAGATC
>JAPPBZ010000153.1 GCA_026702635.1 Bacteroidota bacterium | reverse complement strand
CATTGCCTCCCGGTCCTGACGGGACACCGGCTGCAGAGGATTTTCTGGAAGGAGTCATTACCGACTGTGGAGTAGGCAGTGTCTTTTTTTCGACCGTGTATGCTTATAACGAGGAAAACATTTCTGGTACCAAGCCCAGTACGGTTGCTGATTTTTTTGATTTGGAAGCCTTCCCAGGCCGCCGGGGAATGAGGCGCGTTCCGCAAGTTAACATGGAGCTTGCATTGATGGCCGACGGAGTGCCACGGGATCAGGTATACGCGACACTGGACACCCCTGATGGGATTGAACGGGCTTTTGCAAAACTCGAAACGATCAAGGACGAAGTGATCTGGTGGGAAGCGGGTGCCCAGCCGCCACAGATGCTGGCCGATGGGGAAGTGGTCATGTCCACCGCGTACAACGGCCGCATCTTTAACGCGCAGGTACTGGAGGATCAGCCGTTTGTGATTGTGTGGGATGGGCAACTGCTTTCGGTGGGCCAATTTGTCGTCGTTGCAGGAACCCCGCGGCTTGAAGAAGCACTGAGATACCTTGCCTTCGTGACCAGTGCTGAATCGATGGCTCAAATCGGTCGCCGGATTTCCTATTCGCCCGCCCGCAAGTCAGGCATGCCACTGGTGACCACTCATATAGAAAAGGGTGTGGACATGGAGCCACACATGCCGGGCAGCGATGCCAACGTAGTGTATGCCTTACGCTTTGATTGGGCGTGGTGGGCGGATCATCAAGACGAAATGAACGAGCGGTTTAGTGCATGGCTGGCTCGTTAAGGTTTTCCCTTGATCCAAATCGCCGGGCGCAGTTACGAGCACTTGGCCTTGTAGCTCCGCTTGCGATCTATATCGGAATAACCTTCCTTGCTCCTTTGGGGACGATGCTGACACGGAGCGTTTACGATCCCGTGGTGGCTGATGTCCTACCTGAAACGCTGGAGCTACTTGATGAGTGGGACGGAAATACACTCCCGTCAGAGGCAGTATTTTCGGCTGCGGCAGAGGAAATCAAGCGTGCGGAAGCGGAGCGAACCCTTGGTCAGGTAGCTGGCAGGGTCAACCGGGTGCAGGGTGGGCTGCGTAGCGTACTCACCCGAACCGCCCGGGAATTACGCGGTACGGAGCAGGGGCCTTGGCGCGAGTCCATGACGGCAATTGATTCGGCTTGGGCCGATCCAGAGACTTGGCATACAATCCAAATTACGGGCGAGCGATTTACCACACGCCACTATGAGAATGCTCTGGATCTGCGGCGTCTGTCCGACGGCTCCCTAGCCTCGCAACCCGTGGAGCGGCGCATTTATCTGAAACTGTTCTGGCGGACGCTACTGGTTAGCACCGTGATAACACTGCTATGTCTGCTTCTAGGGTATCCGATCGCGCATCTGATCGCCCGTTCGCCGACGGGTCGGGCGAATTGGCTGTTGATTTTGGTACTGGTCCCATTCTGGACATCGCTTTTGGTGCGCACAACTTCGTGGATCGTTTTATTACAGACACAGGGGGTCTTGAATGACCTTATGGTCGCAGTGGGACTGATCAGCGAGGAGGGGAGAGTGGCGATGGTTTACAACATGACCGGAACGATTGTGGCCATGACACATGTGCTGCTGCCATTCATGGTTTTACCGTTGTATTCGGTCATGCGCGGGATTCCACCGACCTATATGCATGCTGCGGCCTCGCTGGGCGCCACTCCCTTGCAGGCCTTTCTACGGGTTTATTGGCCACAATCACTCCCCGGAGTAGGGGCTGGTGGACTTCTGGTCTTCATCCTGGCTATCGGCTTTTACATCACCCCTGCACTGGTCGGAGGCAGCGATGGGCAGCTCATCTCCAACATGATCGCCTATCATATGCAGACCTCATTGAACTGGGGCCTTGCTGCTGCACTGGGAGGAGTGTTGTTGGTGGGGGTTATGGTCCTGTATCTCCTGTATGAGCGGTTGGTAGGGGTTGAAAGAATGGGGTTGGGATAATGATGGGTATCATACGGCCGAGGCTGGGACGAATTGCCTATTTGGGTTTTTGCACGCTTGTGTTCGTGTTTTTGATTGCTCCGATCATCGTGATCGTCCCACTCAGCTTCAATGCCGAGCCATATTTTACATTCTCCGAAGCGATGTTGAGGTTGGATCCGGATGCGTGGTCATTCCGATGGTATCGCGAGATCGCCCAGAATGAGGTGTGGAGGAACAGTCTGGTAAACAGTGTCGTCATCGGAACCAGTGCGACGCTGCTGGCGACCATACTCGGCACGCTGGCGGCACTCGGACTTGCAAACCCGAACATGCCTGCGCGACGCGTGATCATGGGAGTGATTATTTCGCCAATGGTGGTCCCCGTGATCATTGCAGCGGCCGGCATGTTTTTCTTCTATTCGGGTCTTGGACTTGGGCAGACCTATCTGAGTATTATCTTGGCTCACGCCACACTGGGGGTTCCATTTGTCGTCGTTACGGTGACGGCTACTTTGGCCGCCTACGATCCTACCCTCAACAATGCAGCAGCAAGTCTGGGAGCGGGTCCGTGGACTACGTTCCGGCGTGTGCAATTTCCACTAATTTCCCCCGGAGTGATGTCTGGTGCCCTTTTTGCCTTTGCAATATCCTTTGACGAAGTAATCGTCGTGCTGTTTATGGCAGGTACCGAGCAGCGTACGATCCCACGTCAGATGTGGGCGGGGATCAGAGAGCAGATCAGTCCAGCGATTTTAGCCGTTGCAACGTTTTTGATCGTATTTGCGGTCCTCTTGCTTATGACGGTAAACTGGTTGAGGCGCCGGGCCGAAGTTTAGAACAGGGTACACTACGGAGGCGGATGATTGCCCTGACTGTATTTGGATTGCGCCCGCTTGATGAGCAGCGAGAGCGGGGTCAGATCTTTTGCAGTAAGGTCATTCCGTCCCCAATGGGTACCAGAGTCAGATGCACCCGGGAATCCTGATGGAGTTTTTTGTTTAGAGTCTGGATAGACTGTGTGGATGCGCTTTCTGTTGCAGGATTAGCAGCATCTCCTCCACGCAGGACATTGTCAATCATGATCAATCCGCCAGGTCGAACCAGAGGCAGGGATTTCTCGAAATACACATCATAACTTTCTTTATCCGCATCAATGAAGGCGGCATCAAACGTATTTGCTTTCCCGCTTGCAAGAAGCTCATGTAGGGTTTGTGATGCAGGAGCTATATGTAGCGTAATCCGATCAGCAACTCCAGCTTCCGACCAGTACCTACGTGCCACTTTGGTGTAATCCTCACTGATGTCACATGCAACGATATGTCCATCGGAAGGGAGTGCCAGCATCATTGCCAGGGTGGAGTATCCAGTGAAGGTGCCAATTTCCAAGACGGATCGTGCCTGCATTAGACGCAACAGGGTTGCCATAAACTGCCCCTGATCGGGAGAAATCTGCATCTTGGCCTCTGGATGCCGTGCAGTTTCTTCCCGCAGCTCGGCTAAAAGGGGATGCTCGCGCAGTGAGACATCCAGGATATATTCACGTAATTCATCGGTGAGTGCGAGTGTAGATCGGGACATGAGAGTTGATCGCAGAATAAATGGACTCCGTTAATAATAGGTGCCGCTAAGTGTTAGGTCCTGCTGTGTCAGCCAGCGGCTGACAGCTTTTACCGCCTCACTGGTTCCACGTGTTGCAATTGGGTTACCGAAATTCATCACACTCAAAAGCAGATCGGCATCCGCTTTCCCTGCGGGGCGAAGTTGGATAAAGAGTTCCTGTACCAGTTCCGGTTCATGGGAGCGTGCGACAAAAACCAGCCCTCTTTGGCCAATCATCTGCAATACATCCAGGATTACAACGTGGCCCTTGGGGAAATGGTGAACCACCTTCTCAAATTCAGTGATTTCTGGAATTGATCCATTCAGGAGTGCGTGATGCATGCCATTTTCTTTGCGAATTTCAGGAGGAATTTCCGGTGTATGCCGGACCTGCTTCTGTATGTGTGCATGGTAAAAGCTGCGGCCAGCTTCGCGCCATTTGGATGCATACTTTGTTTGAAGAACTGTACGGGGAGGAGGAGGTTCGGTTACCTTGTAGTAGCCCGATTTAAGGGCTATTGAGAGGGTTTGTTCAAAGTAGGACCCATCATCTGTGGTTACGAGCAATGAGCCATTCGCGATGAGGCGGGCAGCAAGCAGTTCAAAAAACGAATGCTGAAACAGTCGTTTTTCGGCATGTCGTTCCTTTCGCCAGGGGTCGGGAAAATTCACATAGACCCGAGAAACGCTCTCGTTAGATAGAACATTGCGCAAAAGAAACAAACCACTTCCATGATGTAGCCGAACGTTGGATACATTCGCGCTGCGCAAGCGCTTGAATGCACGCGTAACGGATCCGCGTGCGACATCTGCTCCGAGGCAGTTCCATTCCGGGTGTGTTTTGGCAATCCATTCCAGAAAGCTACCATCGCCGAACCCAATTTCCAACACGACCGGAGCATCGCGGTGGAATAGTTCCACATTCGTTGCCGGCAATGGCAGCTTCGGCAGATCCAGAAAGAGAGGCATGGCTCAAGCCTTAGGCATAGAGGTATGCCATCTCAACATGTCTGGCTCCATCATTATCAGCAACGGCCATTTGTGCGGCTCCCCGAATGCGAGCACCGGCAACCTCACCGGCCTTGTTGAATGCATAGAACGACACATTAAATGCGGGTTCTCCCGCCTGATTTTGCAGTCGAGCTAGGTGTGTATTTTGTGCAATACGCTCGCACGCATACAAACATGCATCTTCCGGGCTGTCTCCCATGCGCATGCGTTCCACGATCAGAAAGCTGCAGCAATTCTCAAGGTTGGCTTCCCCGCGTCCGGTTGACCCGGCCGCTCCGACCTCGTTGTCACAGTAAAGGCCAGCTCCAATGATGGGAGAATCCCCTACACGACCAGGAATTTTGAATGCCAGGCCACTCGTTGTCGTCACACTGCTGATATTTCCCTGCAGATCCATTGCCGAGCAATGGATGGTTCCCCAGTGCTCATAACTGCGTTGCATGGCTTCTCCTAGATCCACATCGTCCGGCCCATGGGGAGGCAAATAGTCATCCCGATTGGAGAGGGTTTCACGCCATCGAACCCAAATTTCACGGGCTTCCTGTGTAAGCAAGTTCTCGATGGAGAAGCCGTGCATTCGAGCAAAGTCCTGTGCTCCCTTTGCGACCAGTAGCACATGATCGGTGCGTTCAAGCACAAGTTTTGCAACCTTGGACGGATATTTAATGCCCTGGAGGGAAGCCACAGCTCCCGCTCTGCCCGTCGGGCCATGCATGACCGCAGAGTCTAATTCAACGATGCCATTTGCATTTGGAAGACCGCCATATCCTACGGTTCTGTCATTTGGGTCTTCTTCCACTAGGTTAACACCTGCGACCACTGCGTCCAGTGCATTGGCTCCCGCATTTATCTCTTCAATCGCACGGGCCACTGCACCGAGGCCATTTCGACTTGCAATTGCGACCGGACCGGCGGCGGAGTGTATTTTTGGTCGGAGGACGGTCGCCGCGCTGGCAACGGCGCTGCTTCGGATGAAATCTCGTCGGGTCATAGGGGTTTTTTTCATCGGAGGAATAAAGGATGGTTCAGATCACGAATTAAGGTAACTACTGGCCAAGAGCTAGTTGCAAAAACTCTTCAGCTGTATTGACTTCGGGGTGAGACCGCATGACTTTACGTAGCAAGTGTTCGGCCTTTGCACGGGAAACCCCAAGAGTTTCCAGGGCGGCGAGTGCATCTGCCCGGGCATTGGTTGCCCCGGAGGTATCTACCTGTGCAAGATCCAGTTCACTGATGCGATCAAACAGATCTACCACCAGACGTTCAGCAGTTTTGCGACCGACCCCGTTGATGCGTTGCAGCATGACCGGCTCTCTCAGGGTGATGTATTTTACCAGTTCCTCAGGAGACAAAGTTGAAAGAGCTGCAATGGCAATCCTCGGACCGATTCCAGAGACACTGAGAAACAATTCAAAAATTGCCCGCTCACCGGCAGAAACGAACCCAAATAACTGCTCCCGGTCTTCCCGGGTATAATGATGTGTAAGCAGTCGTACTTTTTTACCGGTTTCAGGCAATTTATCAGAGGTAGACATCGGAATGAAAACGCGGTATCCAATTCCTTGCACATCGATGACTGCGTGGGTTGGCCCTTTGCTGCTCAGGATCCCTTCAATGTATTCAATCATGGATTTGGCGGATTATGGGCAAGATACGACTGGTTCACAAACACAGGGGCAAGATGATGGATGAGGCGAAAACTCCAGAGGGAAACCGCGCCTCTGTCGTGGCACTGGGGATTCTTTCGAGTCGTGTATTGGGTCTGATTCGATGGAGTCTCATGGCCCGTTATTTTGGCAGTGGAGCACACGCGGATGTATTGAGAGCAGCATTCCAGGCACCGAACGCTCTACAGAACTTGCTTGGCGAAGGCACGATGTCGGCAGCATTCATTCCCGTGTATAGCAAGATGATCGAGGAAGGGAGACCGGAGGCGGCGGGGCGATTTGCTGGCAGTATTCTCGGGTTACTCACGGCAGTGGTCTGTGCGGGTGTGCTGTTGGGAGTTTGGCTGGCCCACCCCATCTGTTCCGTACTCATGCGAGGGTTTGTTGGGGATGCCGCAGAGGTAGTTGCCGGGTTGCGGGAGGTGGACCGGCTCCTTCTGGCGGTTGACATGGTTCGGCTTGCTTTCCCAATGGCCGGCATCCTAGTCCTGTCTTCCTGGGCGCTGGGTGTCCTCAATAGTCACCGGCGATTTCTCATGCCCTACTTTGCACCGATATTATGGAATGTGACTATTATCGGCTCGCTCCTGGGTGTCGGAAGCATGATTGGGTTCACTCCAGGGGAGAATGAAGCCTCTATATTGCCGGAGACCCTTACCCGGCTCCTGACCGCGGTTTTTCTTGGCGGAGTAATTGGCGGTTTGATGCAGTTTCTGATTCAATTGCCATCGGTTGCATTTGTGATAAAAGGATTTCGCCTCGGTCTCTCTACTCGTGTGGACGGCGTACGTCAAGCATTAGCCGCCGTGGGGCCTGCATTGGCGGGTCGAGGCGTTGCCCAGCTCTCGGCGTATGTGGACATCTTGCTCGCAACGCTTCTGGTTGAGGGGGCTGTAGCAAGTATCGGGTATGCACAGGTCCTCTACATCCTTCCGATTTCATTATTTGGTCTATCGGTTGCGGCGGCTGAGTTGCCAGAGCTCACGCGAATTGGGGCCAGCAGCTTTACCCGCATGGCAGACAGGATTCGTGCAGGACTTCGGCAGGGTTTATTTCTGGCAGTTCCCACAGCTCTGGGGTACATCGCATTGGGCTATGTAATCATTGGAGCGATTTATCGTGGGGGCTTGTTCGGGATTGATGATAATTGGCTCACCTATTTCATTCTGGCCACATACAGCCTCGGTCTATTGGCAACAGTCGGTAGCCGCTTGTTGCAGAACGGATTTTGGGCTCTCGGCGATACCCGTACCCCGGCACGCATGGCACTGGTCCGTGCCATCGTTGCACTGGTGGTGGCAATCCCTGCAATGTTTGTACTTGATCAGCTACCGGTGTCGCAGGTCACAGGGGCCGGTTCATCGACGCTGTACTTTGGTGCGGTCGGGCTGGCGGCAGGTAGCGCTGTCGCAGCGTGGGTTGAGTGGTTTTTCCTTGGGCGGGCGTTGAAGCGCCGATTAGAGACGGCATTTATTCCTTGGCGTGCTGTAGGGGAAATGATACTGATAGTACTGATTTCACTAATCCCGACCATTGCTTTTTGGTATGTCGTCACTCAAAATTGGAGTCCACTTTGGAGTGGGATTACCGTCACAGCTCTTTTTGCCGCGACCTATCTAAATCTTTCAAATTTAAGAGGTCGTTCAGAGCTAAAAGCCTGGCTTGGCCGACTGAGGTAATGGGGCCATACTCCTGAAGCACATGCTGCTTCTCTTGGAAACGTATCCCTGTTTTAATGGGAATGTAAAGTAGCAGCGAAGCAGAGTTTTGTAGTGGAAGTGATCAGGTACCATGGTATTGGCGAAACCAAGCTCGCAAAAATATACCTTTGGAACAAGGACTAGATTGCCGAATTAATGGGGTTGGCGAGAGCAATATCTACCGGTAAGATTTCTCACCCTACTCCCCCCACGCGCGAAGGCGTGGGGGGTCCAGCACCCCGGCGTGGGAAC
>JAPPBZ010000129.1 GCA_026702635.1 Bacteroidota bacterium | reverse complement strand
TAAAGTGTATCGTTTCCGGGTAGTCAGTAACCGGAATGTCTCCACGTTTATTAAGGAACCTATATTGGAGCTGATTGACAAGGCTCAGAGTATCGGCGCCCGTCCGGGCGAATACATGCAGTTGGATGTTCCTGTATATGATCAGATACGCTTCAGCGATTTTGATATACCCGATCCCTATGCAGATGTATGGGAGCGCCAACATGTCTTTGACTTGGTCGTCGCAAATTCCGAAGAAGGTCGTCGCAACAACTATTCCCTAGTCGGAGACCCGGACCGTGATGAAGTCGTGCGCCTAAATGTGCGTATTGCCACCCCTCCTCCCGGACAGGAATGTCCTCCGGGAGTCGGCTCCAGCTATATGTTCAATCTAAAGCCTGGAGACGAAGTCACTGCCATCGGACCATTCGGGGATTTCCATATCAAACCCACACAAAAGGAGATGGTCTACATCGGCGGCGGTGCTGGCATGGGTCCCCTACGTGCACACCTCAATCACCTGTTTGAAACCGAACAGACCAGGCGCAGGGTCAGTTACTGGTATGGCGCGCGCTCGAAACAAGAGATCTACTATGCGGATTACTTCGAGCAACTTGCATCCGAGCAATCGAATTTCAGCTTCCATCTCGCCTTGTCTTCACCGCTCGAAGAAGATAACTGGAGTGGTCATATAGGCTTTATCCATGAGGTGGTTTTTGCGCAATACCTGAAAGACCATCCTTCGCCAACCTCCGTCGAGTACTATCTCTGTGGCCCGCCGATGATGATCAAGGCATGCAACAGAATGCTGAGAGATCTAGGTGTGGACGCTCACCAGATAGCCTACGACGAATTCTAAGCATTGCTGCATGCCATGGGTACGCCACCTTCCCAAGGTGTAGCGTGAATGAGTCGAGGCTTGGATTCGGAAATGTAGATTCTAGGGAGTGCCTGGATCCTTAAATGAGAATAGCAGATGCCTGTCAGAAAGAGCTTTGCATTCGACTTCGGCCCGTTTCAGTGGGCGTCCTGGGATAGGGATTGTGGAAAATCACCCGTGTTACGACTGCGGAAGCAGAATCCGAAATGTTGAGCCTTGACCAATAACCGAGTGCGTCAACGTCAGCATACCACCATGGTAATCCACAACAATACGTTTGGCTAAGCTGAGCCCCAAGCCCCATCCCCGCGTCTTTGTACTATACCCCGGCTTGAAGATAGTTGACCAATCTCCACGGTCAATTCCCTTGCCATTATCACTCACATCAATATAAACTCGACCTTTCTCCTTACCCGAATTGATTTGAATTCGTCCCTTCTCACTTTCAATGGCATCCATCGCATTCTTGAGCAAATTTTCAACCACCCAGGCAAATAACTCCGCATTGATTGGAGCCTGTAATTCTTCCGGGACATCCACGGTAAGTGCCATACCACGACGAGGAAATCGCCTGCGAATATAGTTCGCTGTTGCATCTACAACTGGCGCCAGTGCCTGAAATTCAAGCTTCGGCACCGAGCCAATATCATTGAACCGATTTGCAACCAAGCCGAGACGTTGAACATCTGCATCCACTTCTTTTAGGGTGTCGTGATCTGCTTCGGGATTCGTACGCATCACTTCAACCCAGCCCATCAGGCTTGAGATTGGCGTTCCCAACTGATGGGCAGCCTCACGAGCCATCCCGACCCATAGGTTACTTTGTTCGCTCCTGCGTGCATATGAAAAGCCGAGATAGCCAAACGCTATAAATAATGCCACAAATGTGAGCTGTAAGTAGGGGTAAATTCGCAAATCCCGGATAATGGAGCTTTCCCCATAATGCACTCGCTGAATTAATGCCGGGGTAAGCTCCATCATAATCGGGTCAAAATTTTGATCCATTCGGGCAATGCGCTGCATAATCTCAAGTGAATCCTCTGGCGTTAGCTCACCGTCCTCTGGGATACCAAGATGCTGCCACGCAATCGGATTCCCCGCCTCATCAACAATCGCCGCAGGCACATCAGGGGGATATTCGTAAATAATATTAAAAATGAAGTCATTGTGATCTCCAGGAGGTAACCTGCTTGCCCATGCTAACGCCGTCCGATGTTGCTGAGTCATTGGATCATTTGGATCCAACTTGTCGGCAATAACACGAAAATCGGCTGCATAAGGGTTTTGCGTTGCCGCAAGTGCGACCTGTTCAATCGCAGCAGCCCATATTGTGACGCTCGTACGCTCGCGCTCTTGTAAGTGTCGAACGAGATTACTGGTATACAGGAGTGATGCCAGTGCAATGCACATAGCAAACACGCTGAGCAAAAGCTTGAGCTTACGCTTCGCGATAAAGGCAAACATGGACTAAGTGATCTGCAAGTGAAAGTGGGCTCGTCAGCAGCCCATTCGAATCGTCTGAGAACGCTTTGGGCCCGTCGAAATCATCGTAACAGGTATACCCGTAAAGGATTGTATCCGATTAATTAGGTCCTTTGCTGCACCCGGTAATTCATCAAAATCACGATACCCACGTATATCCTCCTCCCAACCCTGCATCACTTCGTACTGGGGGCTAACCGTATCTAGAAGCCGAGCATCGTTGATGAAACGAGAATCCGTCACGCCCCCCTGCTCGTATTCAACACACACCTTTACATTTTCTAGGCCAGACAAAACATCCAATTTCGTGAGGGCCAGTTCTGCAAATCCATTAAGCCGACAGCTGTAGCGAAGTGCAACCAAATCCAGCCATCCACATCTGCGTGGTCTGCCGGTTGTCGCACCAAATTCGCCGCCGGCATTCTGAAGATGTGCCCCAGTGGTATCGGTTAATTCGGTTGGAAATGGACCATGGCCTACCCGTGTACAATATGCTTTGCTGATTCCGATGGTTCGAGTGATGGCAGTAGGGGGCACTCCGAGGCCGGTACAGACACCACCGGCAGTTGGCGTGCTGGAGGTTACGTAAGGATAAGTGCCAAAATCAATGTCCAGAAGACATCCCTGCGCCCCTTCGGCGAGGATCTTCTTTCCATGATCAAGCGCTTCATGCAGAAAATGAGCAGTATCTGTAACGTACTCTGCAAGGGTACGTGCGCAATCTGAATATTCTGCAATAATCTCTTCTGCGTCCAGGCCTCGTTCACCGTAGCTTCCGCGAAGAATCAGATTCTTTCGCTCCACTTCGGTCCGCACGCGCTTCGAAAACACGTCTACATCAACCAACTCCGCAATCCGAATCCCTGTCCGCGCGACTTTATCCGTATACGCCGGCCCAATCCCTCGTTTCGTTGTCCCAATTCGATCTGCAGACCGAATGTTTTCCAGCGCTTGGTGATACGGCAAAATACAGTGTGCATTTCGAGAAACCCACAACCGTCCCTTTAAATCATATCCCAACTCCTGAACATTCTGAATCTCGGAAACCAACGCCTTCGGATCAATGACCACCCCATTCCCGATAAGGCAATGTACACCGGGTGCAAATACACCACTCGGCAGGAGATGGAGAACATGCTCCCTGTCGCCCCACTTTATCGTATGTCCGGCATTGGCACCGCCCTGATAGCGTGCAACGATATCAAACTGGGATGCAAGCAGGTCTACAACTTTCCCCTTTCCCTCGTCACCCCACTGACTACCTACCACAACCGTTACTGCCATCCGGGAATCATTACAGGACACATCCCCGCATTGAACAGTCCTTGGACATACGAACTGCTATGGAGATATGTAGGAAAGGTTGTGGTTTAGGAAGTCTGATAGCTCTCCGCTGCTTCCTGAACCGAGTCAAAGTGTTCAAACACCGTAATCAACTTGGTTACCACAAGCAGGGATCTGATTTTTGCAGCCGGATTCGCGAGACGTACGTCACCGCCAGCATTTCGCATCGTGGTCATGGCACTGATCAGCATCCCAAGACCACTCGAATTCATGAATTTGACCCTAGCCAAATCCACAACCACATTTAATTTGCCCTGTTCTTTCAGGCTACCGAGCGTGTCCTGGAGCTTTGCTCCCATTGGGCCTCCCATAACATTCCCTCTGAGAGTGATGACTGCTGCATTATAAACTTCATCGACTGAAAAACTCATGCTTCTTGCAAAGGATTAACGGCGGCCGGCTTTCTTGGCCAAACCAGACCGATGATACAATTCAACCACTACAGGAGTGGCCACGAAAACGGACGAATATGTCCCGATAATAATACCTATGATAAGTGCAAACGAAAAACCACGCAAAACCTCCCCCCCAAACATAAACAACGTTGCAACAACTAGCAAGGTCGTTCCCGAAGTAACAAAGGTACGACTTAGCGTCGTATTCACCGATCGGTTGACAACGGTTTTGTATGGCTCTGTCTTAAACAGGTTCGTGTACTCACGAATACGGTCAAAGATAACCACTGTATCATTTAAAGAGTAACCCACGATCGTAAGAAAAGCTGCTATGATTGCCTGATCAATCTGCATAGAGAAAGGCATAATTCCCTGAAGTAGCGAGAACACCCCCAGTGTAATCAAGACATCATGAAAAAGAGCCGCAACAGCTCCGAGTCCGAATCTCCACTCAAAGCGAAGCATCACATAAAGGAAAATTACCAAGAGCGAACCCAACACTGCATAAAATGAGCCCCGCTTTAAATCTTCAGCAAACCGGGGGCCCACAATATCTGTCTTGATGACTCTCGGATTGCTCTCTGGAAATACATCTGAAATGCCTTGGATGATCAGTAACTGGATTTCTGTCGTCTCTCCTTCAGATGCGGTTCGGATCAGAAGTGCATCTTGTCCGCCCGCTCCCACATCACTGTAGGTTTTGACCTCAGGGGAAGTTTCGAGCACCGATGTTAAGGCAGCACGTACTTGGGTTACTTCCAGCACTTCATCACTTTCAACGACAAACTCCATCCCCCCTCTGAAATCTATCCCTACCTCCAATCCACGGGTAAGGATTGCTCCAATGCTGAGAAGAATGAGAATGCCACTAAGTATGTAGCCCCTTTTCCTGCTTCCAACTAAATTATAATTCGTATTCTCAAAAATGCGCATAACGGATATCTTGGTTCGATTGTACTGCGCTGATCAGCCAAAGCCGACAGCTCCACGGCGGCCAATCACCACGTAATCAAAGATGATGCGGGTAAACACAATCGCACTAAAGAGTGATGCCAAAATGCCTGCCATCAGAGTCACAGCAAAACCCTGAATTGGACCAACCCCGAATGAATAGAGAATGATGCCCACAAAAAAGGTCGTAATGTTGGCATCCACAATCGCACTGAGCGCTTTACCATAACCTCCGTCAATGGACGCTTTCAGCGTTTTCCCGGTAGATTGCTCTTCACGTACACGCTCGAAGATCAACACATTCGCATCAACTGCCATACCGATCGTAAGAACGATCCCCGCAATACCAGGCAAGGTTAGCGTCGCGTTGAATCCTGCTAGAATGCCCAGAATAAAGATGATGTTGATAATCAGCGCGAGGTCAGCAACCATTCCCCCTCCCCGATAATAGATAATCATAAACAGGGCCACGATAGAGAGACCAACTAGAAGCGACGTGAAACCAGATTTTCGAGCGACAATGCCCAAGCTTGGGCCGACCGTCCGCTCCTCAACAATCTCCACAGGCGCAGGAAGCGCTCCACTCTTGAGTACCGTTACAATATCATCGGATTCCTCCTGTGAAGCCAATCCTGTGATCTGGGACCGTCCACCACTGATCTGGCCAATGACCGTTGGGTACGAGTACACGACACGGTCAAGAACGATAGCTACGTTCTTACCTACATTGGCACCGGTAATACGAGACCATACTCGAGCTCCTTCGGAGTTCATTTCCATATCAACAAGCGGTTGGTTCGTGGTCTGGTCAAAATCAGCTCTCGCATCTGTAATTACATCTCCCGTCAACTCGGCATTCACATTGACTGCCAATACCGGATAATACTCTGCCCCTCCTGTGCCGCTGGGGTTCGCGTCATAAAGCAACTCGATATCACGTGGAAGCATTGCCTGCACTTCTGGATCTGCCATCAACGAATTGAAGGTAGCGGTATCCTGTACCGATACTTCTCCGAAGACTACAGAACCTTGACCGGCTGGAATTAGAACATCCAAAAGCGGATTCCCGACATCGTCCAGGCCTTCCGTTTCCGCAAGTAACTGACTGACATCAAAGGAGGTATCTGCTTCCTCGGAGGTATCCTCTTCTGCAGGAGTTTCTACAGAATCCGCCTCCGCTGCCACATCTACTTCATAGTAACTGATGATCCGCTGCAAGGACGAATTCAACTCACCTGGATCCGCCATAAGCCGAAATTCCAACCTTGCCGTCCCCTTGAGCAGGCGGCGCACACGCTCAGGATCATCAATGCCTGGCAATTCAACTACAATCCTCCGGCTGCCCTGCGTCTGAATAGAAGGTTCCGTGACTCCATACCGGTCTACACGGTTACGAATGACCTGCATGGCACGCTGCATCGCCTCCGCAGCCTCCGTACGTAAATAATCGGTCACTTCTGCGTTACTGGAACGTCGTGTGATCTCTTCGCTACGAAAGTAGCGCGATAGACTCGCGTCAGGATCACGACCTTCAAACTCCTCTACAAACGCATCAATCAGTGAGATGCCTTCTATTTCAGCACGCGCATCTGCCGCCACAAGAACCTGATCAAACATGTCATCTCTGCGCTCTCCCGCCAACTGAACGAGTAATTCCCTGAGTCCAACCTCCATGGTGACATGCATCCCTCCCTGGAGATCCAACCCAAGATTGAGAGATTTTTCCTTGATTGACTCAATCCTGGAATAATTTTCGCGCTCATAATCAACTCTCTCTTCCTGACCCATCCCCTCCAATCGGTTATTCAGGGAAAGTCCTTGAAATGATGGGAATAAGTACCAGGCCGAAAGTGCCAGAAAGAAAACGACTGCGCCTACCTTGAATCCGTTGCCTTGCATGTATGCCTTTGACTAAATTAAAATGCACCGCGAATCGTGCGGTGCCCATTTCACAGCCTCATGGAACGCTAACCTACCTAAAAAGGTGCCCAATTATATTGCTATGATCGCATAAAAATCAAAAATTTGGACCCTAGGCTTGATCTATGAAGCTCAAATCCACACTGAGTCTTCTGAAAAACGACCCATTGGACATGAATGCGGGTTCCGTCCCAGATTCCGCACATAACTGACAGGTTTTCACCACCGAATTGAAAATTTCCAGTTCGGAGAATACTAAACGAGGCGTTGCCTTGTACGCTTTCCTCCAAACCGCAGGTGAAAAAAATCTTCAGGAATCCCTGAATTTGTGATGCATCCATGTACGCTCAACCGGAAAACCCAATTCTCCAAAGATTTTCATCGAACCCTGATTAAACCCATCAGTAACAAAGCCCGAACTAACTGAATGATCAAAGTGAAAAAGCTTAAAGTACTTGTAGCTGGCTGTGGCCACATGGGAACCTCCCACGCGCGCGCTTACCATTCCATGGATGCCTTCGAAATCGTTGGGCTTGTGAGTCGTACATCTGCATCTCGCAATCGACTCAGTGAAGAACTAGGCGGACTGCCTACATATGCTTCATTTGAACATGCATTAGCCGCTACCACTCCCGATGTTGTCTCTATCAATACGTATCCTGATACCCACGCCAAATACGTACAAATGAGCCTTGAGGCAAATTGCCATGTATTTGTGGAGAAGCCTCTTGCTGAAACTGCAGAAGAAGCCCAGTCGCTCGTTGAGCTGGCCAAAAAAACAGATCGAAAAGTCGTGATTGGATATATCCTGCGTGTTCACCCGGCCTGGAAAAAATTTATTTCTCTGGCACAACAACTGGGGAAACCCCTGGTCATGCGCATGAACTTAAATCAGCAAAGTAGTGGCGCTCAGTGGGGTACGCATCGGAAATTAATGGATTCTATGTCCCCGATCGTAGACTGTGGGGTTCACTACGTAGACGTAATGTGTCAGATGACCCGTGCCCGTCCAGTAGCTGTCAACGCCATCGGAGCGAGACTATCAGATGAAATCGCGCCAGAGATGTACAACTATGGACAACTTCAGGTATTCTTTGATGATGGATCCGTTGGTTGGTATGAAGCCGGTTGGGGACCCATGATGAGTGAAACCGCTTCGTTTGTGAAGGACGTGGTTGGCCCTCTCGGCTCTGTGAGTATTATTGATGAAGTAAAAGAGCAAACCGATGATATTGAAGGAAACACACAAACCGGCGGAGTCAAATGTCGTCAGAGCATCCGAGACAA
>JAPPBZ010000050.1 GCA_026702635.1 Bacteroidota bacterium | reverse complement strand
AGCGGTAAGAGGTCGAAGCGACGCGATGCGGGTAGCTTACCCTTCTTTATTATATCCAATTCCTTGATCCCTTGATACTGATGTACTGGCCCTTTGCACTCCTGCTTCAAGAGGCAACCTCTCCAGGTTTTGGAGGATTAGGCATGTTTTTGCCGCTTATCCTCATTTTCGTTGTATTCTATTTCTTCATTATCCGCCCGCAACAAAAGCGTGAGAAAAAGCGCAAAGCAATGATTGAGGCGGTCCGAAAAGGAGACCGCGTCGTAACCGCCGGTGGAATCCACGGGAAGGTTCACCAAGTGGAGAGTGGGGCCACGAGTGTCTTACTGGACGTAGACGGAGGGATCAAGCTCCGAGTTGAAAAGCAATCGCTTGCGTCCGTTAAGGAGTAAAGCGCCCGAATGGGAGTTCCAGATACGGAAACCTTCGACTCAATTGAGTCCGCCATTGAGGCGATACGTGCTGGTCGCCTGGTAATCGTAGTGGACGACGAAGACCGCGAAAACGAGGGCGACTTTGTCGGAGCAGCATCTACAGTTACACCCGAGTTAGTCAACTTCATGGCTCATGAGGGTCGCGGGCTGATTTGTGTTCCTATGGCTCCAGAGCGCGCTGCCGCTCTTGATCTCCACCTGATGGTTGAGGAGAACACCAGTCTGTACAGTACTCCCTTTACGATACCGGTAGACTATTGCCATGGCACGTCCACCGGCATCAGCACGTCTGATCGCGCAGCGACCATCCAAGCACTTGCCAGGGACACAGCGAAGGCAGACGATTTTGCACGCCCTGGGCATGTCTTCCCGTTGATTGCCCGCAAGGGAGGTGTGCTCCGAAGAACCGGGCACACCGAAGCTACGGTTGATCTCGTACGACTTGCCGGTCTCGCCCCGGTTGGGGTACTTGTTGAGATCATGAATGCAGATGGTACGATGGCACGGACTCCCGAGCTATTCAAGATTGCCCATGAACATGACATGCGGATCATCACGATCAGCGATCTGGTTGCTTTTCGCATGGCACGGCGGTCTCTGATTAAACGTGTGGCATCCGTCCGGCTTCCGACGCGGTATGGCCTGTTTAATCTTGTCGCCTATGAAGATGAGTCCAACGGTGACACCCACCTGGCACTGTGCATGGGAGAATGGACGGAAGATGATCCCGTTTTAACACGGGTACATTCCCAATGTGTGACGGGGGATTTGTTTGGGTCGATTCGCTGTGATTGTGGAGACCAATTGCATACAGCAATGCAACGTGTCGCGGAAGAGGGAAGAGGAGTTGTGCTATACATGAAACAGGAAGGGCGCGGAATCGGTCTTCTGAATAAATTGCGGGCCTACGAATTGCAAGATCAGCAGGGACTGGACACGGTGGAGGCGAATAAAGCATTGGGCTTTGATATGGATCACCGGGACTATGGCATCGGATGTCAGATCCTTCGCGACCTGGGAATACGAAAACTGAAATTATTGACCAATAACCCGACCAAGCGCGTTGGGTTGGACGGGTATGGGCTGGAGATCACCGAAAGCGTAGCAATTGAGATCCCACCCAATCAGGAGAATGCGGGCTATTTGCGTACGAAACGGGATCGTATGGGACATGTTTTACCCAACCTCGACTCGCCTCAGCGCAAGCTCTAAGGGTTGGCGAACTTGGCAATGAATCAGGAGTGTTTGAAGAGGCTACGATCATTCAAGGCCTTGACGTTTGATGTATACGGAACTTTGATTGATTGGGAGACGGGTATCTCAAACGCCTTACGGCCCTTGATTGACCAAGTTGACCGGAACCTGTCGCGTGATGAAGTTCTGGAGGCACATGCACGGTGCGAGTCATATCAGCAAGCTCTCACACCCTCGAAGTTGTACCAGGATGTTTTGGCAGTGGTATATCGTCGACTTGCGGAACATTGGCAAATCAATGTGACTCGGGAGGCGTGTCTGCGATATGGCCAGTCCGTGCGTGAGTGGCCGGTTTTTTCTGATTCGGTTGAGTCTTTGCGATATTTGAAGGATCATTACCGACTGTTCGTTCTCAGCAACGTTGATAACGATAGTTTTGCATGGAGTAACGAAAAACTCGGCGTATCCTTTGATGGGATCTATTCAGCTGAGGATATTGGGAGTTACAAACCGCGGGATCGCAATTTTAATTTTATGATTGATCAACTGGAGACACTTGGGATCAAAAAGGACGAGATCCTTCACACTGCGGAGAGCATGTTCCACGATCACCTGCCTGCTAACCGTGCAGGGATTGCCAGTTGTCACATTTACCGACGATCGAAGCAGGATGGGTACGGCGCCACCATGCCCCCAACATCAAAGCCGCATTATGATTTCCGATTTACTTCGATGGCAGCATTCGTCCGAGCGCATCAAGGGATCACCTAACTTAAGAACCCGAATTTGTTGTAGTGTGCCATTTGTCAGGGTATCATCGATGGGGAAAACACGAATAGTTTCAGCTTCCTGAATAGAGCCTTTATCACGGATATGAGCTTGTTCAAGAAGCATCTGGCTGTTCATGTCTTCGGTACTTAAGTAGACATGTTCTTTGGTGGTCAATTTGAGCTTAGAGACATTCCCCTTTCCGTGCAGTGAGACATTCATGATGCGTTTACGCAGAAAATCTTCGTCTTAGTTCCGAAATGGGACCTACCATCCCAACAAGAAACTGTCCCAAGTAGAGTATATTAGCAAAATCAATCTCCATCCCTGCTGTACGAGACCTTCTTGCAACGGGCCTCGTTTTTTGAACATCCATTTTCAAGAATCTGCGCCATGTTTATTCGCCAAATCCAATTACTCCTTCTCTGCTGCCTGATTGCCGCATCTGCACAAGCACAACGCACCGCTAAACCAGTGCTGCATGGTCGTCACTGGGTTGCAATCACAGGCAAACCGCTCGGGGCCACCGCAGGGGCCATGATGTTTGCAAAAGGAGGAAATGCCGTTGACGCAGCCTGTGCGATGCTCGGAGCAACGAGCACAATGTGGGATGTGCTGAGCTGGGGTGGCGAAACTCAGGCATTGATCTACGATCCGAATCAGAAAAAGGTGCTTGGTATTAATGCCTTGGGGGCAGCTCCAACGGGAGCAACCACCGATTTTTATAAAGATCAAGACCTCAAATATCCCCCAGAATATGGCCCGCTCGCAGCGGTCACTCCTGGCACACCTGGCGGACTGATGGTCATGCTTGCAGAGTATGGTACGCTGAGCCTCAAGGACGTCTTGGAGCCCAGTATTCAGATGGCCGAAGGGTACCCAATTGAACGATCTGCGGTGCGATCCATTGAAAATCACGCCGAGCGCATTGCCGACTGGCCCTACTCAAAACCAATTTATTTGCCAAACACGGATGATGAGAACCCTGCCCCAAGAGAAGGGCAGCTTTTCGTCCAGGCCGATCTGGCAGAGACGCTGCGCAAGCTGGTTGAAGCGGAATCAACCGCTCTTGAGGCAGGAAAATCACGCAAAGAAGCCATTTATGCCGCCTACGATCGTTTCTACAGAGGTGATATAGCTGAAGAGATCGTCCGTGGAACCCGGGAGCAAGGAGGCCTGATCACAATGGAGGACCTGGATCAGTGGCAGGTATATGTTGAAGAGCCGGTGATGACGGATTACAAAGGGATCCAGGTCTACAAGCTTACATCATGGGTACAGGGGCCTGTGATGCTGCAAGCACTGAACATGCTCGAAACCATGGATCTCAAGGCAATGGGCTACAATAGTACCCGTTACATCCATGCGCTGTACCAGGTGATGAACATGACCTTTGCCGACCGCGACTTCTACTATGGAGATCCGTATTACCCCCCTGCCGAACCAATGGAAGGGCTACTTTCCAAAGAGTATGCCAACGCCCGTGCACAGACGATCAATTGGGACGAGAACGATCCGAAGATCAAACCTGGGGATCCGTATCCGTTTCAAGGAGAGGAAAACCCTTATCTGCATTACCTGGACCAGTGGTCCGAGGATAGCACCAATTATGGAAGCGAGATTTCCTACGAGTCTGATTTTTATGCGGGAACCACCTCCATTCAGGCAGCTGATGCGGAAGGTTGGGTTGTCTCAATCACGCCAAGCGGTGGCTGGATCCCCGCGGTCATTGCCGGTGAGACTGGAGTTGGGTTAAGTCAGCGGATGCAAAGTTTTGTTTTGGATCCCGCCGAGAACCCATTCAACCTGCCCGAGCCGGGCAAGCGGCCACGTGCAACACTGACTCCAGGAATGGCACTCAAAGACGGGCTTCCCTATCTGTCCTTTGCTGTCCAGGGCGGCGACGGTCAGGACCAGAACCTGCTCCAGTTTTTCCTGAACATCGTCGAATTCGGCATGAATGTACAGGAAGCCGTCGAAGCGGCCAACATCAACAGCTTCCAGTTAAGGGGCTCCTTTGGTGAGCATGAAATCCGCCCCGGACGCCTTTTACTGAATAATGAAGTCCCTAACTGGGTTCGACAAGAACTCCGAGACATGAATTACAGCCTCACGTTTGGCGCACGCACCAGTGGGCCGATTACGGCAATTCAGTTTGATCGAAAGCACGGTACGTTATGGGGTGGTGCGAGCGATCATGGAGACGACTACGGGATTGCGTGGTGATCTCCCGGTTTTAGCGGACCTACCTTGACGCTCAGGCGACTTCGTGATTTCCGAGCGGCCCTGTTTTGGCACGATAGTACAATATTGTCTTACCAATTAGTATGGCCGTAGTGAAAAAGAGGAGCACCCATCCCGAAGGATGATTATTCCCCTCTGTAAGAATTAGAATGAACATCAAAATACCAGCACCGAGATTGATGAGCAACCGCTTGAAAGACCTGGGCCTCGCTTTATTTCTAAAGCGCGGAATTCCAAACATCATAGCCAGAAGTAGGACAGCCACTATGGCCTGAAGCACCCCAATATTCATATTGTCCACCGTCCAAAGTTACGTGAAAGCGTCACTGTTACAAACTACTTAACTCTCTCAGTTTCTTCTGTGATTTGATCGGGAATGTTCCTGATGGAGGTTGTGCATCAACTCCTTTGCGAGTGCTTCGGCGAAGCCTGGATCGTTGATGTGCAGCTCATATTCTTTCACGTTCACTGATGAACCACAGTTGGCGCGGAGCGAAGCAAACAGGGCTTGATTGGCGGTAGAATCAAGAAAAGGTTGATCAGGCGCATCCAGCATGCTGATGCCTTTCAGAGGAATCAACAAGGTCACCGGTGCACGCGCTTGACTAAGCCGGATGCCAATCTCTCTGCCAATCTGGGCGCACTCCTCCGCACTCGTCCGCATTAGCGTGACATTGGCGTTGTGGGGGTGCAGGGTACGCCTTCGAAATTTTGCCGGGACCGTCTCCAGAGCCCAATAATTCACCATGTCCAATGCGCCGCAGGAGACTACTTGTGGAATTCTAGCTGTAATGGCCGCTTCTAATCGGCGCGGGCCGGCGCTCAAAACCCCTCCGACCACTTCATCACACCACTCTGTCGTCGTGATGTCGGCAGCACCCTTGAAAAATCCGTCAGCGATCAACTTCTCCATTGCACGCCCCCCACTGCCAGTTGCATGAAAGACCACCACCTCATACCCTGATGCCTCCAAGAGGTCACGCACCATTGTAACACAGGGAGTGGTCACTCCAAACATGGATGCGGCGATCAAAGGCCGTAGAGCAGAAGCATTTTCTGAGGTCTCCTGTTTGACCATACCGCAGAGTGCCCCGACGGCATTGCTTATGGTCACCCTGCTGATCTGATTTAATCCGGCAATATCCACGACCGAGTACATCATTGCAATGTCACTCTCACCGACATAAGGAGCGATATTGCCGGAAGCGAGTGTGGAGAGCATTACCTTGGGGAGTCCAATCGGCAAAGATCGCATGACTGCCGTCCCGACTGCCGTTCCGCCTGATCCGCCCAAAGCCAAAACCCCCGCCAACTGCGGCGCTGTATTTCCTGCAAGTTCTACGGCACCCTGTGTGAGCACATCAAGCGCATGACTGCGGCTCCCCGATTCTCTCAATGTTGAAAGGCTGCTCCCTACGACTCTGGCGACCTCGTCCGCGGATATATCCGGCTCACACTGGGGATCACCCATGACTCCTACGTCCATCAGGATACATGGAAGTCCCCAGGATTGGATGAGCTCACGCGCATAAGCGTACTCCATTCCCTTCGTATCCAGTGTACCAACCAACAGAATTTTTTTGGATATCATCGGTACATCGTTCACTTAGACACCGCCGTAAGGTGTTTTGGATCAACGAAACCTAAAACATTTCAATACTGATTTGAAGCTCATCGGTATCCAACTCAATGGCTCTGTGATCATCGCGCAGACGAAAATCATTAATACTCTCCGGCAACAAATCTCTTGGCGTGTTCATTTGGAAAAGCGTGTCGGCGACCACGTACCAGTCTTCGGTGGTTAGATGCACCACGGCTTCAGTACCAGTAGCGACCATCGGAGCATACTGTAAAACTTTTTCCAGGTGTGTGATGCCTTGCTTTTGGTGAAGATTTGGATCCATTCTGTTTTTAGGTTAAAAGCTTCCGTTTCGGCTTGATCAGGATTATGCACCTCAAAGTGAATCAGGTTCCATCTTATGGTAAGGGCAAAAGTAATACGTTACAGTCGGATTGCTCAATTACGCAAACGGATCAATCCAATGTGTGACAGTCAGAGAAAATATCTGTACATTTCTTTGACATAGGCAAGTGTCGCGGTTCCAGAAGACTGATTGTGCTGAACTTCCTGGAGCGACCTTGTTTTTTTACCGTAAAAACCTAGTCTGTATCAAGGGTTTCTTTATGCGTCTCTACGTGGATCTATTGCACCATGTTCTGAGTCACGGACATGAGCGTCGCGACCGCACAGGAACCGGGACGATTAGTGTTTTTGGATACCAGATGCGGTTTCCCCTTCAGGAGGGATTTCCGATCTGCACGACCAAACGGGTGTGGTTTCGGGGCCTTGCATGTGAACTTTTGTGGTTTTTGTCGGGCTCGACGAACATTAAGCCGCTAGTGGATCAGGGAATTTCAATATGGACAGCGTGGCCCCTCAAAAACTATCTGCAACATCAGAACCTTGAGATACCACCATCTGACTCGGATGACTGGGCGGCATACCAGAATGAGTTTGAGGAACTGATCCGCAGTCAGGACGGGTTTGCAAAAAAATGGGGAGATCTGGGACCGGTGTACGGTAAACAATGGCGCTCTTTTTCCGGTGTAGATCAGATTGTGTCTGTCATTGAATCTCTAAAACAGAAGCCCTGGAGCCGTCGACATATTGTGAGCGCGTGGAACCCGAAAGAACTCCACCAGATGGCGCTTCCACCTTGTCACATGTTCTTTCAGTTTTCCGTTGTCGGTAATCAACTATCCTGTCAGCTTTATATCCGCTCGAACGACCTTTTTCTGGGAGCCCCCTTCAATATCGCTCAGTATGCCCTCCTGACCCACCTGGTTGCCCACCAAGCGGGCCTTGAGCCGGGAGATCTGGTGTATACCATCGGAGATGCCCATATTTACTTGAACCATCTTGATCAGGTGAAAAAGCAGTTGGAACGCAAACCCTATCCGCTCCCTACTTTAAAGATCTCACGGAAACCGGCATCACTGTTTGATTATGCGTATGATGACTTTACTCTCAGAGGGTATCGGCATCACTCGGCGATCAAAGCACCCGTCGCTGTCTGATGATCGTTGAAGACATGCCTCAATCATGACATCACGAAAACCAAACAGACGCCAGAAGACCGTGCTGCAAGATGTCTATGAGGAAAATCAAAGACTCCTTGGGCGAGAGGTCTCTTCGTCGGGAAAAACGGCAAAACACACCGGTATGATCCTGTTGATGGCACTCACGATCGGATTTTTCTTAGGTAGCCCGGAAGAAAACCCAGCCTCCAACCCAGCCAGTTCCATTGAAGTACTGCTTTCCCCTGAAGAACAGGTTCGTGCATCTCTGAGTGAGATTCCTGAGGAAGAGCCCCATTCCGACAACCCGGCTCTCTCTCGTATCTATGGTCTCAGTGTACGAACCATTGTGATTGATCCCGGCCATGGAGGACATGACCCCGGCGCTGTAGGTCAAGCCGGTTTGACGGAAAAGACGCTTACACTTGACCTTGCTTTCCGGCTGGAAAGAAGATTGAAAGCTCATGGGTTTAACGTCATTCTCACACGACGAAAGGATATCAGTGTGAGTCTCCAACGCAGGAATGAAATCGCACAAGAGAACCAGGCAGACCTTTTTATTTCGCTCCATGTCAATGCGCTTCCCGTAGATACACTGGCCATGATCGAAACGTTCTATTTCAGTCCACGCGGTGACGCACGGATCGAGGCGATTGCTGAGCGGGAAAATTTCAATGCCGGTTACAGCATGGGAGAGTGGCAAAACAGCCTAGAGACAGTAGGACAAACTGTGAAGGTTGAAGTTAGCCGCCGACTGGCATCACACATCCAACGCACAATGGTCTCG
>JAPPBZ010000242.1 GCA_026702635.1 Bacteroidota bacterium | reverse complement strand
GTATTGTCATTGATACGGGGCCGGATTTTCGGGTACAGATGCTACGTGCCCGAGTGCGCCAGGTGGATGCCGTGCTCTGGACGCATCATCACTTTGATCATGTGATGGGGCTGGATGATTTACGACCGTACTTTTTTGACTGCAAAGCTCCCATCCCCTGTTTTGCGCACCGGCAGAGCATAGATACTCTGCAGCGTATCTTCCCCTATGTATGGGATAAAAACGGTATATATCCGGGTACATTGGATCTGAAAATCGCACAGGCCCCATTCAAGATCAGGAGTCGGTACGGCAGTTCCGATTTCGTCAAGGTCACTCCGATTGAGGTCATGCATGGCAGGATGCACTTGAATGGATATCGGCTCGGAAATTTTGCGTACCTGACAGATGTGAGCCATATCCCTGAAACCGAGTATCATAAACTTCAGGATCTTGAGTTGCTTGTACTGGATGCACTCCGACCACAGAAACATCCCCGCCACTATTCAATTACGGAAGCTGTAGACATTGCCCATACAATCAATGCAAAACAAACTGTATTTATTCACATGTCCCATCAGGTCCTCCACGCACGTGAGAGTGCACAACTGCCGGAGACGATGCTGTTTGGGTATGACGGAATGACGCTGAACGCAAGTTAACCTATGGAACACAAAATTCTTGTCCTGAACGGTCCAAACCTCAACCTTTTGGGAGATCGGGAGCCCGATCAATATGGGGAAGTATCTCTGGAGCAGCTTGAAGCTGACTTGCGGAGTGAGTTTCCAGATACGGATCTGTCGTTTTATCAGAGCAACCATGAAGGGGATCTGGTTGATCGCCTCCACGAAGGGCACCGCTCAGGCCTGAGCGGGATCGTGTTCAATCCGGGAGCCTATACCCATACATCGGTGGCATTGCGGGATGCAGTGAGGGCAATCGAAACCCCGGTGATTGAGGTTCACCTCAGCAATATTTACTCTCGGGAGGCCTTTCGACATTTTTCTCACCTGGCACCGGTCTGTGTGGGACAAATCTCAGGTTTAGGCACCGTCGGATACAGTCTGGCTGTCCGTTGGCTCAGGGCGAACGCTTAGGGGCGCCGGGCAACGATAGGCTCTCTCCGCCCACTCCCGAATGCTTTCGGGCGCAGTCGCAGGACCGGTGCGGCCTGTCGCCGCTTGAATTCAGTCCAGTTCACTTGGCGGACGATTTCCTGGACAAGGTCTTCGTCGTAATCCAGAAACTCAGCCGTCTCCTCGACACTCATCAGCTGTTCGATGTACTG
This sequence comes from Bacteroidota bacterium, assembly GCA_026702635.1. Taxonomy (GTDB): domain Bacteria; phylum Bacteroidota; class Rhodothermia; order Rhodothermales; family Bin80; genus Bin80. The sequence goes on along the minus strand of JAPPBZ010000242.1, from coordinate 7,248 downwards.
CTTAAGGATTCTGTCCAGGATATCGTACGGTGGCAGGGAGTCCAAATCTTTTTGACCCGGACTCAGCTCGGCCGAGGGGGGCTTGCGCATTGTGGATTCAGGAATGATTCTTTTTGGCCTGTTCAACAATTTTGCCAACTCATAGACCTCTGTTTTGTAGAGGTCTCCCAGAACCGCAAGTCCACCACTCATGTCGCCATACAGCGTCGCGTATCCCATCGCAAGCTCACTTTTATTCCCAGTGGCAAGTACCATTCCCCCATACTTGTTGGCAAAAGCCATGACCAACGTTCCCCGTATACGCGCCTGAATATTCTCTTCCGTCACATCCTGATCGTAATTCTCGAAGGGTTTGCGAAGAGCATCGTTAAAAGCATTCATCAGGGGTTGAATCGGAATCGTGATCAGCTTTATTTCAAGGTTCGATGCAAGGTGCTTGGCATCGTCTTTCGACCCTTTGGAAGAGATATTTGAGGGCATGGATACGCCAATGACCCGCTCTGGTCCCAATGCACGCACTGCAAGCGTAGCGGTCACGGCGGAGTCAATGCCTCCACTCAGACCAATAATTACCTCCCTTTGAATCCCGGTTTTATTCATGTAATCCCGAATTCCCAAGGTCAAGGCTTCCCGCACCTGCTTCCTCGCGGGGATGGAGACAGTTTTTGATTTTGGCGTTTTCTCTGTATCCCACTCCAGCAGTGCTTCCTCAAATGCCGGGGCTTCAAGCACGTTACCCCCGTGCATGACACAGCTTCGTCCATCGAAAATCAAGTCCGTATTTGCTCCAACCAGATTCGTGAAGACATAGGGCCGTCCGTACTTTTGATGAACGGTCTCCATGAGTGCATAACGCTCAAGATGTTTGTCAATCGCGAAAGGGGAGGCACAGAGGTTGATAAAAATGTCCGGGGACTGCGCGGCCAGTGTAGAAACTGGATCGTGTGAATAAGGCTTTCGATCCAGATCGTGCACATTCCAAAGGTCCTCACAAACATGAACGCCCAGATTCAGGCCACGCCAGCGAAGGATGGTGGGAGACGATCCTGGCGCGAAGTATCGCAGCTCATCAAATACATCGTAGGTGGGCAGAAGCTGTTTATGATAGACCCCGACACAATCGCCATCTTCGTACAGATATGCTGCGTTGTGCAGAGGCTTTCCATGTCCTTTGTGGAGTGCCAACCCTCCGACGAGCACCCCCAGTTCTCTAGGGAGCAATTTTACCAGTTTCTGGCGGTGCTGACGTTCGCGGGTCACAAAATCTCTGGACTCCAACAAGTCTATCGGAGGGTACCCTGTGAAGGTCAATTCAGGGAATACTACCAGATCGGCACCGCGAGCATGTGCTTTCTCGGAGTAGTGCAGAATCTTGTCTGAGTTTCCCCTCAGATCTCCGACAACCGTATTTATTTGTGCCAATGCCAGTTTCATATGGAATCCCTAGTATCCTCAGGTAATACGATTAACCGCAATGCATTCTCCATTGTAACACGGTGAAAACACGAACAGGCATTTGATATTTTCTCCCAGAATGAAGATTTGAACCCTGAAATATGCGATAGGTACAAACAGCAGCGGGAAAATCTAGAAAAATAATGTGTCTGATCCCTCGGATTCACCCGAAACTAAATCGGACTCTGAGCTCACTCCATCCCCTTTCCCACTCCGGGATTTAACGGGCGAATCTTAGATTATGGCGCTGCACAGTTCATGGGCGATCAGGTCAGCATACATTTGAAGTGGTAAATCATGCGCAAGCTCGGCATTGGTCTCCTAAGCCTCTTTCGACGAATGTCCCTCCTGATCCGGCGATTTCGTGGTCGGACGGTAGAGGACGTAGCTGCTCACCGGATTGTCAGTGGAAAAACCTGGGACGAATTCTGTGATTCTCTTAAGGCGGCGGGTGCTGGACTACAATTCCCCGGTGCTCCACAGGATCCATTCAATCAGGCGGAAGGGTATCGGTACCTCAGTCGTATCGCCCGTGCAGGCCTTATGGCGTTCGTCGAACATGCGGATGCCAACGCACCTGTCTTGCATCGAGTAGTTGATGAGGTGACTAAACTGGGTGCCGACAATCCAGACAATTTCTATCAAACAGCTGCGCTGAACGGAAACTATGAGTACAAGATCTATGGGCAGCGAAACACGATTGCATATTTGAGCTTTGGTACTCAATCCGGCCATTATGGTCAGGGCCGCGGCTTGCCACCCACAGGATATATTGAATCGGATGAAATCAAAATGGATGCTAGCGGGAGATTCGAACTCATCCTCAGTTCCAAGCCTCAATCGGGGAATTGGCTACCCATGACCACCGAGACAGGCACTCTGGTTGTGCGTCAAACTTTCCTTGATCGGACAGTAGAGACTCCCGCAGAATTGCGGATTGAGCGCATTAACTGTCCCGAACATGAGCGACACCCCGCTCCATTAACACCTGTGAAGCTTGATGAAGGCTTGAAAAAGGCAGGAGCACTGGTGGCAGGGGCGCCATTACTTTTTTCCAAGTGGGCGCGGGATTTCCAGAAACACAGCAACATGTTGCCGATGTTTGATCCAGAAGTTTCACGGGCCGCTGGAGGTGATCCAAACATCATCTATTATCATAGTCACTGGGCGATTGCAGAGGACGAGGCTCTTCTGATTGAGGTTACGCCCCCAGAATGCGAATACTGGAATTTTCAGTTGAACAATTACTGGATGGAATCTCTGGATTACCGATATCATAGGATTCACACAAATAAGCATCTGGCACACTATGAAGATGACAACTTCGTAAGGCTGGTTGTCGCACATGAAGATCCGGGCCTGCCCAACTGGATAGATACCGCTGGTCACTCTTCTGGGACTATGTGCTTTCGGTGGGTACGAGCGCAGGAATCTCCTCAACCCCATACCCAGTTGGTCAAGTTGAGTAGCCTTAAGAGTTAGTCGTGTAGCAAGAGATGGGCAAGAGCGACTTCGTAACAACAACGGACTATGAGCGTCCCTATCGCCCGTTCTTTATCAAAGTTTATAACGGTCTGAGTGGGAAATTCGGCCCGCCAGGATATTTGGAGGCCGAGGTACTTGTAGAGCAGGCGAAACGAATAACGGAACTGGAAGATTTGGGCGATAGTAAATTTTTCGAGGCCCTGGAAGTGCTGGTCAAATCAATGAACGACGAAGCTCGTCTGACTGCCACCGGCAGGCTAGTACAAAAATCTCGACTCACCCGCGCGGTGGTTCATCGTTTTCGGATCAGGGATCTACTCAGAAAGCACCCTGAAATAAATGAGGTTGATCTTGGCAAAATCATTCTTGTTACTGGGCTGCAGCGTACTGGCACGACACTACTCCAACGCTTATTGAATACCAATCCTGCCATCCGTGGCATTTCTGGGGGAGAACTGCTTGAACCAGTCCCGGCGGGTAACATGAACAGGCGTGGGACTTTCAGCCGCAAGTTTTACTCATTCATGGCGCATCAGGCAATCTCCTATTTGTCACCACAATTCAAGTCGATACACCCGATCAGCCGTCGTGAGCCAGAGGAAGATGTTATGTTGTTGGACCTGAGTTTTATGAGTCAATCACCGGAGGCGACGATGCACGTTCCATCGTATTCGCGTTGGCTGGAGGATCAGGACCATACCCAGGCCTACGAATTTCTTCGCGGGGTACTGAAAATTCTGTGTTGGCAGCGTCCGGGTAGTCAATGGGTGCTGAAGACTCCAAATCACATGGAGTATTTGGATATATTTCTGAAAACTTTCCCAGAGGCGAAAATTATACTGACCCACCGCGACCCGCGAAAGGCTTTGCCATCATTTTGTAGTATGGTTGCACACAGTCGAGGTATTTTTAGTGATGATGTGGATCCCAAAGAAATTGCGAGACACTGGTGCCGGAAAGTACGCAGAATGATTGAAGTCACCGAAATGGTTCGATCCGGTGAAGAGACCGACCGGTTCATGGATGTGTCCTATTACGACTTGATTGCGGATCCCGTAACCCAGCTTCGGGAGATCTATGAGTGGATCGGAATTAATTTTGATGACGAAGCAGTGCGGCAGGCAGGACAGTATATCAAGGCCAATCCGCAAAATCGTTTTGGGCGACATTCCTATAGCTTGAATGATTTTGGGTTGAGCGAGGAGGTCATCGAAGAACATTTTTCTGGCTACCGTGAGAAATACACGATCCCGTTTGAATGAATCATCTGACTTGATCTTGTACGAGCAGTTCAGGTCAAAATTGAGGACTCCGTGAAGAAAAAATCCAAATTAGTTGGAGATGGCACGCCCTTCAGTGCGATGGTTGCTGCTGTCCGAGATCTCAGGCAGCCGAAGCACGCTGAAGTTACCATGGTTCCCGAAGATATCCGAATTGACGGCAGGACCTGTCTGGTGACCGGAGCCAATAGCGGCCTTGGGAAAGCTGCTGCGGTTGAACTTGCGCGGCGCGGAGGAAATACGATTTTAGCCTGTCGGCCCGGGCATGGAGGAATTTGTCAGGAAATACAGAGGCTGTCTGGATCTTCGAACATAGAATTGATGGAAGTTGACCTGGCAGACGTCAAATCCGTCCATCACCTTTGTGACTTGATGGCATCTCGCCGAATCCGCATTGATATTGCACTGATGAATGCTGGACTGATGCCTCCCAGAGCCAGAAAATCCCCACAAGGATTTGAGATGATGTTTACTGTACACTTCCTCTCTTCACGTATACTGATTGATCGGTGGTTGAAGGATGGGGTGATTCGTCCATCCAGACACCCTGGAAAGACACCGCGAATTGTATTTGTCGCATCCGAGGCACACCGATCCTCCCATGTCATTGAGTTTGATCATTTGGGTACGTTCAAAGATTACAAAACGAAGGATAGTCTCAGACATTACGGCATCAGTAAACTACTTCAGTGTACGTACGCCACCGAGCTCTCCCGACGCCTGAATCAAGGCGACAGTATCGAAGTCGCGGTACATTCAATGTGTCCCGGAGGTATTGCTTCGAACATTGCAAGGGATACCCCGACACCGCTCAAGCCCGTAGTCAAGCCTCTTCTGCGGTATCTCTTGCAATCTCCAGAACAGGCTGTAAAGCCGGCAATTTATCTGTGCTGTTCCGAAGAAGCGGGCTATAGCACGGGGATGTATTTGCACCTGATGCAACGGAAATCTGTTTCGCCAAGTGCCTCCGATCCAGAGAATGGCTCCAGGCTATGGGAAGCCAGTGCGGAACTGATGGCAAAGCTCTAGCGCCATATTATCACTGCAGAAAATGCCCCATACATTTGCCAAGTCGGTTCGTCACCTTTGGTTGCTATGCATGCGCAAGCCGATGGCAGAACGTGTTGATATGTCCGGTCGGACGGTCATTGTGACGGGCGCATCTCCCAATTCCATTGGGTATGAGACTGCCAAGATCCTTGCGAGTTGGGGTGCACACGTTATCGTTACCAGTCTGCATGACGCAGAAACGACCGAAACGTGCCTTAAGAATGATTTACAACGCACAGGTGCCGATGGCAACATCATGGCCAGAACGCTTGACCTGTGTGATGTGAAGAGCACTTCCAGTTTTGCAACCTGGTTTCTTCGCGAGTATGACGGAAAGCTCCATGTTTTGGTTAACAACGCGGGTATCCACAAGAATATCTTCCGTCCACGACGAAAGCCGCCCCTGACCAAGGATGGCTTCGAAATTCACTGGAGAACCAACTATTTAGGACCCTTCCATCTGACGAATCTGCTGCTCCCATGTCTAAAACAGAGTGGCTTGGAAGACGGCGATGCTCGGGTGATAAACGTATCCTCTCATCTACATGACAGCGTGAGTAATGAGGACTTATTCGATAGTACGAAACGCTACCATTCCTGGAATGCGTACGGGACGTCGAAACTGGCACTCATCCATCTTTCAGTCGAGATCAACCGACAGTTTTCGAAGGAATTCAATCTGCGATCCGTAGCACTACATCCTGGGTCCGTTCACACGAACCTTACACAAATGAAGCCGATGACTGGACGAATCGGCAGCACCTTGAACCGCATGAGTTCTGCCATGACATCATTGGTATTGTTGCACCGGAAATATGGGGCACAAACCGTGGTAATGTGCTCTAGCACTCCTGCGCTACATGGCGGATGTTACTACGAGCGCTGCAAGATTGCCAGACCAAGCGAACAGGCCAGACAGATGTCCGCCGCGAAAATGCTGTGGAACCAGTCGGAAGCCTGGCTCAAGACTGTCACCTGACTGCAAACTCATGATCTCTCGGGAATTTATAATTCGTACCAATCCAGTTGACATCAACGCCTCCAACGAGGTAGTTTGGACTGTTCTGACTGATACTCGAAAATATGGCGAATGGAATCCGTTTACGTCAAAGATCCAGACAGATTTTGCGATTGGATCTCCCGTAAATCTTCTGGTAAGGATGGGGCCCATCAAGTTTGGAATCACCGAACGTCTCTGCGCTTTCGAAAAACCCCGTCTTATTGCTTGGGAAAAGAAATTCGGAGCTCACTGGCTACTGTTCGCAAAACGAGAGCAGCACCTCGAACATGTTGACAATACAAGTTGTCGCTATTACAACATTGACAAATTGACGGGATTACTCGCGCCAATCGTGTACTGCTGTTTTGCCGGCTATATGCGGCGCGGTTTCGATGATGTGGCCAAGGGATTGAAAATCCAAGCGGAAGCAATATAGCCGTTGCCGAACGGGAGGCCCTGCCCTCGTGCTTGCACTTCTGGGTAAGTATCAGCGGCGCAGGAAGTGTCTTCCGCCGGGCATAGAGATCACGTGGCTTAGGGACCGACTTTCAGGAATCGGTGCTATGTGTGTCGCACCGGATCTGAAACACAAGGAGCGTGTTCCATCTTTGGTCGCCAGAGAACTCGCCTCCCTCCGTGAGTTTCGGGTGTGCATAGAGGACGAGTCTGGAGGTGCTGATTTGCAGGAAGGTTGCGATCTTCTTGGCAACTGATCTATTCTCAGGTATTGTGCTCGCCGACAGGACTATATCAAGAAGGTACCAACAATGGAAGTTTTAGACAAAAACTGCTATGTTAAGTATCGAATCTGTGTGACAAAGTAGGGCTGGTACAAGCATTACGATGACAAAAAATTCATCTAGGCATTATTCGATTGGTTTAGTGAATGAGACAATAAGTAGTCGCGCTGTGGGGAACGTCCCCCACATCACTACGAGACACTATGTAGTGCTTGGAAGTAAACCGATTAACCGCAAC
>JAPPBZ010000307.1 GCA_026702635.1 Bacteroidota bacterium | reverse complement strand
TCCCACTCGCTGGGTGTGGGCGGCCACCGCCGACAGCAACGGCACCGGCTCGGGTGTCTGATGAGAATGTGGCCTTATTGACAGGAAAGTCCAGAATCGTACTGTCTGAATCAACCAATGTCCAATCAATTGCATCATATTTTTGCGTCATCAAGTAAGTTGTGGATTGATCTAAGGTAGGTACTTGCGTTAATACCGTACCTTCCATATAATCAACGTAGGTCACCTGGACAGGTAGTTCTGCTCCAAGTTGACCCATCGCTCCAGAAGCCAAAGATGAGAAGTCAGGTGTCAAGAAGGATTTGTGGTCGCTGAATTTCATATGCATCGAGAGAGTGAAGAACTGCTCTGGCATTTGCGACATTTCTTGCAACATCTGCTCAATCATGGTTGAATCCAGTGGCATGTCCGGCGGCATAATTTCCATGATCGTCTCCATGGAGGGCATTTTCATATTTATTCCAGTGGAGTACTCTACCGTCCCGTCTTGAGCGAGAAGGGTAGAGGGAGCGAGGGCAAACAGAAAGATCAGGTAGCGCATTATAGATTACCGGTTGTATATGGAAGCTAGCGGTTTGATGAATTGAAAGTTGTTGTGGGCATACACGGACTCTCAGATCAATGATACAAAAAGAGTCCTCCTATGCCAAAGCACGGGAGGACTCTTTTCTGAGAGAATTTGCAGAATCTAGTAGCCAGGGTTCTGGACTAGATTCGGATTAGCCTGTAATTGGTTTTCAGGAATTGGTGCCACGTTACGAAATGCATCGGAGAGTCCCTTGTATCTCCAAGGATCGTTATAACGCGTTTCACCACCTTCTGCCCCAGCGAATCGAATCTGGTCCTGTCGCCGGGTCTGTTCAAAGAACAATTCCCGTCCACGCTCAGCCAAGAGACGATCTGCAGTCAGATTGTCAAATGGGTCAACCCCAGAGCGCATACGAACCTGATTGACCAGAGCTAATGCCTCGGCACTGGCAGAATTTTGCCGCCATAGAGCTTCGGCTTTGAGAAGCAGGACATCAGCGTACCTAAAGATTACAAAGTCATTACTCCCACTTGCGCCGATTCCATTCTCGAACTCGTACTTACCAATCCGGGCACCGCACTGGCGACAGGTAAGCCCCCGAAATTCGTCATCATCGAACTCAGTGATCATAGGTACAAAGGAGAGCGGTTCCCCATTCTTGTCAAAATCACTGAACACACCGGAATCCAATACTCGATCGCCAGCAGTAGTATACTGGGGACCAACTAGGAAATTGCCGAGACGATCATCCATCGTTCCCATAACGCGTTCCACGCCGGCATCATCACTGGTAGGCATGACTCCCCAAACTTCGCCTTGGGGGCCTGGGTTTTGATCGGGATTGATGACGGATTCATAGATCTTTTGCGTCGCACTCCAACCATTCCATGGCTGATTCTGGAAGTTGTAGGTGTTCTGACTTCCATAATGCAGGGTCATTTGATGTATATTGAGCCCGCCCCGAAATACTTTGTCGTAGGGAACAACGAAAATATTTTCAGGTGATCCATCATTCTGAACCGCAAAATTGGAATGGTAATCTACTGCCAAACTGTAGACACCAGAGTTGATGATCCCATTCAGGTGGGTCAACGCATCATTCCATCTGGGTACTCCCGTATAGACTTCGGCATTCATGTACAACTTTGCCAAGGTCATTTGCGCCACATAAGCATTCATGCGACCGTAAGTGCCCCGTGCGTCTGAGCTCAGGTTGGGTAGGTTATCCAGGAGTTCCTTTTCCACGAATTCAAAAACCATACGCCGGCCTTCGGCAAAGCTCGAAGATGGTTGAGACGGCTGTTCGTCCGCGTCAATGAAGCTGGTTACGATCGGTACATTACCGAAGGCGTCAAGAAGCCAAAAGTAGTAAAATGCCCGAAGCGCCTTTAACTCAGATACAAAAGGGACGACAAGGTCAGCATTCGCGGTTCCTTCATCCAAAGCACTTTCAAACTGGAAAATGAGACGGTTGGCATTATTAACACCACCAAAGTATCCATTCCAGAATCCCTCAAAGGTACCTTCGTTAGGTAACCATGCGTGGGTATGGAGCCGGACCCAGAAGCCGCCATCGGACCAGTCCTGTCCTCGAGTCGGAACGATTAACTCATCGGTTGTGACTTCGTTGAACTGTCCAGGAGATCCACTTCCTCCAACCGATCCCAGGTTGCTGTACGCATCGCCCATCGCTGAGATGAACTGCTGGTCATTCTGGAAAAAGTCGGAGGGCTGAACTTGACTGTCAACAGTTTCCCCGAGGTCCGTACAGGCTGGAGCAAATAGCAACATGCCCAATGCAAGGACCAACGAGTGAAGTGTAAATGTCTTTTTCATTTTAACTCTGTTCATTTGTTGGTCTTGGTTACAAGTTGATGTTCACGCCAAAGCTGACGGAGCGCGTAGTGAAATACTCAAGACGCCGTTCAATGCCTGGCCCCAATGGACCAACGGTGGCACCTTGACCTGACTGTCCCTGATTCCTGTCTACATACCGTACCTGAGGATTCAGGCCGGAATAGCCGGTGATCGTAAACAGGTTGTTCCCGGACAGATAGATCCGCACTCGCCGGATGGGGGAGTTACCAAGCACAGAAGCAGGAAGAGTATATCCAACCGAGGCGTTGCTCAGACGAATATAGTCCCCGTTTTCAACGTGGTAACTGGACCAGCGTGGATCATCGTTAAGATTGGCCAAATCGAAAGCATCCTGCAAGACGTTGTAAGATGAAATCTGCTTTGGCACCGAATAGAATGTGCTGAACATATTCGCGATTTGATGGCCAAACACTCCTTCTAAGAAGAAGCTCGCATCAAAATCTCCGTAGGACATCCGGTTTGACCAGCCCAGTTGGAAATCAGGAAGGCCATTTCCGAGAATTTGTTCATCTCCATCAGCTCCAAAGGCCAAGTCTTCATACTCTTTTTCCGAGCCATCTGCAGCATGGAAGAGCCACCGACCATTGTCACCAATCCTCGAGAAAACGGGCCCCCACAATTGGCCAATGGGTTCACCCTCCTTGATCCGAATCATCTGGACATTATTGAGTCCCGGAGCACCGGGTTCAGCGATGAATTGGACATCTTCCGTCAGGTACTCATCCAGCATTGTTTCCGAGTAGAAGGAAGCAATTATTCCTGAATTCCATGAGAGGCCAGAGGAAGAACTGGCTTGGAGTATATCATAGTCCACAGAGAGCTCCAGACCTTGGGTTGATAACTCTCCTACATTGCTCCATGTGGTTGGAAACAGGTTCGGAGGAACAGGAACGGCGATCTGGAAGAGCAAGTCGCTGGTTGTCGACTGATAGGCATCTATACGACCGCTCAGACGATTGTCCAGAGCAACAAAGTCAAGCCCAATATTGATTTCGGTCTTTTCTTCCCATTTCAGATCTGGATTTGGGTTACTGACCGGACTGAAGCTTTGAATGTACTGACCATTCACAAAGAAACTCCCTGCAGGTCCCAGTCTGGAGAGGGAAAGGCCGCTGGTTGGAGCGTCCTGACCGGTCTTACCAATACTGGCCCGGAGGCGTAATTCACTGAAGTAGGGAAGTTCAACGAGGTTGGCCAACTCAACCCCAACCCCGGCGGACCAGAAGAGGCCCCATTTATTGTCAACCCCAAAACGGGAGGATCCTTCTCGACGAACGCTGCCATTTAAGAAGAAGGTTCCGTCATAGTTTACGTTCGCACGGCCGAAGAAGGCGATCAGACGATTCGTATCCCGGAAGCTGCCAACGCTGGCTTCTCCTTGGTTGAAATCCTGTGCGAAAGAGAAGTTGTTCACTTCAACGTTATCAGTAACAAAGTCGCCTCCACCAGCATCGAAGCCTTCACTGATGAAGTCATTGTAGGAGTAACCTGCAATAAGCTCAAGTGCAGCGTCGCTGGTCAAATCTCCGGCATAGTGAAGAGTTGTTTCAAAAAGCTCACTCTCCAAATCTGCATAGGACTGCGAAGCGAATCCAGGTCCAAGCGAAGCAGCAGTGGCACCACCACCAACTTTATGCCGCCGCGAGTAGAAATTTCTCGCCACCACATCGTTATTCTGATAGGAATACTGCGCTGCGACCGAGAGACCGGGCAGGAGCACAGACAAATCGTATTCACCCCGAAACACACTGGTGAAAAGCTTGTTTTCACCCGTCCGGCTTCCTTCTTCAATGATTGCAACCGGATTGAAATAGTTAAACAGTGGCTGTTCAAAGAATCCACCAGTATTCTCAAACCCGTCTGCAGTGACCGGTGCGGTCGGGTTCATAACGCCGGAGAACTTGAAGGCATCCGCAAAACCGAAGTTTTGATCCCTCTTGTTTGCTGATAGCTGGATGGTGATTTCCAACTTGCGATTCAGCGTCCACTGCGTGAAGTTTAGCCGTCCACCGATTTCCTGGAAGCCGGTATAGCGCTGAATTCCATTGCGGTCGCGGAAATTACCGGAAACTCGGTAAATTGAGTTTTCACTTCCACCACTGAGTGCAAGGGTGTGAACCATGTTTGAGCCTTGCTGGGTGACTTCCTCAAACCAGTCCGTATTATGGCCATGATCTGGGGCGGCAAAACCACTCTCCTGAGACAGCCGACGGAAATCATCACCTGAAAGTACATCCAGGCGATTTTCAATTCCTTCAAAGGTGTAGTAGGCGTTGTAGTCAACGGATACCCCCTCGCGGGCCTCACCAGTTTTGGTAGTGATAAGGATCACACCAGCGGATCCCCGAGTCCCGTAAATGGCAGATGCTGAGGCGTCTTTGAGCACATCGATGGACTCAATGTCTGTGGGGTCAATGCTGTCGATGCTACCACCAACAACACCGTCCACGACAACCAGAGGAGACTGGTTTGCCCCAAAGGAAGAAATTCCTCGGAGCCGCACATCTGGGAGGTCATTCGGATTCCCATTGCGGGTGGTGATCTGCAGCCCGGCAACCTTGCCTTGGATCATTTCCTCGACAGAATTCACGTTGCCAGTTAAAAAATCATCTTCTCCAAGGTTGGAGACGGAACCTGTAATAGTTCGACGTTCTTGGGATCCATAACCCGTTACGACGAGTTCTTCGCCGATTTCGAAAACCGTCTCGACCAAGTCTACGTCAATGGTTGTTCGGCCATCAATTCCGACTTCCTGCGTGTCAAACCCGATAAAGGAAAAGACCAGGGTGTCCTGTAGCGAAGCCACAGTGAGACTGTAAGCTCCATTGATGTCGGAGGTGGTTCCTTCGAAGGTTCCCTTGATGATGATGTTTACACCAGGCAGCGGTTCAGCTGACGAGGCGTCACGCACAGTACCTTGAACCTGGCTTTGGGCGAAAGCGCTTCCCGCCGAAAAGGCAACGAGCGGGATCAGCGCGTATAGAAGTAATTTTATCTTCATGTTGTGAAATGAGATATGATTGATAAAAAAGGCCTAAAAGAAGGTGCAGCCTTGCACGAACGGAAAGATACGATTTTTTTTTAAAATCTCGATTAATATGCACTGGTTACACCGTGAATAATTTGTTAAGATTTAGTGATTTTTCGGGGAAACATCTTGTTTAGGGGGGATTGAGCAGACGATTTGATGGTGCACCGATCAATACATAAATGCTATAGACGACAGGATGTATGTCGTTCACCTCGATTCAGCAACGAATCGGCAACCCAAGTCGAGTCCTGTGATGGTGAACCAGTGCAGGAAGCCAGGTGGGGAACCTTCCAGAGTCAAAAGGACTGTATTGTTAAGGGCAGCGGCAGGATATACGCCTGCTTCAAAGCGTCATCTGAAATTTGCGCCACCAAAGGTTGTGGAGGATACTCCTTTCAGGTTTCGGAACAATAAAGGATTCGGATAGGTTGTTGCCTCGGTCGTATTTTTGGTAAAATCAAGTTCAAGCCAGATCATGAAATATCCACCGATCCTCCTATGCATACTGTTTATGGTTACTCTTAATGTGCGCTCCGCGGAGGCACAACTGGACTATCAAGCCCCGCCCGCACCGCTAGATCGGTTGCTCGATGCCCCCGTTACCCCATCGGTTCGGCTAAGCCCCGATGGCACGCTTATGGCCTTGCTACACAGGCCGGGGCTTCCCTCAATCGCAGACGTTGCTGCGCCAGAAATGCGTCTTGCCGGGATGCGGATCAATCCAAGGATTCATGGTCCAAGCCGGAGCACCGCTTACTCAGGAATCAGCTTCAAGTCGTTGGACGCAAGTCCGGCACGTCCTGTAGCGGGGATCCCGGAATCTGGTGGAGTTCGAAATGTATCGTGGGCACCGGATGGGACGCATATAGCATTTACCGTGGATATGGTTGATCGGATAGATTTGTATGTCGTCGAAGTATCCACCGGGACCGCTCATCAATTGGCAGATGTTGCGGTTAACGATGTAACCTATGGCAGCATAAATTGGCATCCAGATTCACAGTCCCTGCTGGTCCGCACCGTTCCAGAGGATCAGGCAGACATGCCAGCCCAGCCACTCGCTCCAGAAGGCCCGGTGATTCAGGAGAACTTGGGAGAAGAGGCACCAGCACGGACATACCAGGATTTACTCTCGAATCCGCATGACGAGGATCTGTTTGCATGGTTCATGACATCTCAGATCCTGCATATCACACTTGACGGCACGGTTACTCCACTGGGGCCAGTGGGATTAGCCCTGACCCCGGAACCGTCCCCGGATGGGCAATATATTCTGATTCGCGAAATGCATCGCCCATTTTCCTATCTGGTCCCGGCAAGTCGTTTTCCGCACAGTTATACGATCTATGATGCACAGGGACAGCTTGTCAAAGAAGTAGCACGGTTGCCTCTGGCAGATAATGTACCGGTTGCATTTGGGTCCACCACCAAAGGGCCTCGCAGTATGGCCTGGAGAGCAGATGCGCCCGCTACGCTTGTTTGGGTTGAAGCATTAGATGGGGGCGATGCAGGAGTTGATGCAACGTTAAGAGACGAAGTTTTTTTACTGGATGCACCCTTTGAATCCGATCCCGTGTCCCTGGTAAAGTTGGAACTCCGGTACGGTGGAATCCTGTGGGGTAATGAGTCACTGGCTCTAGTTATGGAAACATGGTGGTCTACCCGGCAACAAAAAACGTCTCTGCTGAATCCTTCAAGTCCTGGGGAGATCACCAAGGTGGTGTTTGATCGCTCCACGGAAGATCGTTACAGTAACCCGGGGACCTTTCAGAGGATACGCACAGCGCAGGGAACGTCTGTGCTTCGGATGGATGGGGATCAACTCCTACTTGTTGGTACTGGAGCATCGGAGGATGGGGATCGCCCGTTTTTGCGAAAGCTGAATTTGGACACGGGCGAAACCATCACACTCTTCCAAAGCGAGGCACCATACTATGAGCGCCCTGTTTCAATCATTGATGCCCCCCGCATTCTGACCGTTCGGGAGTCGGTTGATGATCCACCGAATTACTTTGTACGCGATCTGGAAGAGGGTTCTCTGGCGGCCGTGACAAACTTTGAACATCCTTATCCAGAGCTGGCTGCCATGACAAAGGAAGAACTGAATTATATGCGTGCAGATGGAGTTCCCTTGAAGGCGACGCTCTATCTCCCACCGGACTATAATAGTGAGCAGGATGGGCCGCTTCCAACACTTATCTGGGCCTATCCGCGTGAATTCAAAAATGCTGCCTTCGCTGGTCAGCGAAGCGGCAGTCCATTTCGATTCAAGTACATGAGCTATTCAGGGGCAATCCCTTATGTAACTCAGGGATATGCCGTACTTGATGGCACCTCTATGCCCGTGATTGGGGAAGGGGAAGAGGAGCCGAATGACACATTTAGGGAACAGTTGGTAGCCAATGCACAGGCGGCGATTGATGCTGGCGTAGTACGAGGGGTTGTAGATCCCAATCGTGTGGCAATCGCGGGACACTCCTACGGTGCATTTATGACCGCAAACCTCTTGGCCCATTCCGATCTCTTCCGGGCCGGAATTGCGAGAAGCGGCGCGTATAACCGTACACTGACTCCCTTTGGGTTTCAGCGGGAAGAGCGTCTGTTCTGGGAGTCACCAGAGACGTACTATACGATGTCGCCATTTATGCATGCGGATAAGGTGAACGAGCCGATTTTGCTCATTCACGGTGAAGCAGATAATAACTCAGGAACGTTTCCACTTCAGAGCCGCCGCTTTTATGGTGCGTTGAAGGGGCTTGGCAAGACCGCCCGCCTTGTCATGCTTCCTCACGAAAGCCACGGGTATCGCGCACGAGAATCCGTTGGGCATGTCCTTTGGGAAACGACGCGGTGGCTAGACACTTACGTGAAGAATGCAGAGAATTCTGAGAATGTGACTGCGCCTCCAACACCGAATCTGTAGGATCACTGGTTTGGTGATTGGAACACCGAAATCGTCACACCTCCGCGGCAGAGCGGATTATGCCCCGGGAGTATTTTCTTTCTGATTTGATGTAGAAAAAAGTTATCGCACAGGTGGGGTGTTGAGTTTGAAGATGATAGGCGTGTTATCTGATCGGGCAACTA
>JAPPBZ010000011.1 GCA_026702635.1 Bacteroidota bacterium | reverse complement strand
ACCTGGAACCTCCTGGTCCAGAGCCAGGCGCTCTGCCAATTGAGCTACAGGGCAATGGCTCGGTTTATTCTATGTCACTCAAATTGGTTCCGTCATTATTCCTTCCAGGTAACCTGTAACCGGAATACGTCCACGGTCCCCTATCTGCGCCAAAAGGTCACAGCAAGAAAAGCAACAAGAGTTGTGTACAAGGTACTCCCTATACACAACACCCATAAAAGATATCCCCAACCAACCCCCCGCTGCATTACAACAAAGAGTGCAAGTAAGCTGTTATGCACCAATGAAATGACCAGGGTTGTCTCAACTACTCGGCGTGCTGATCTGACAAACACCTCGCTGTTAATCATATTCAGGAGACCAACCAGGAAGCCGATCACCGCCTTCACAAACATATGGATTCCCCACATACCGTAGATTGCATCCAGAGCAAAGCCCACGAGGAAGCCCGCTATCGTTCCGCTGGTCTGACCATAGCGCACAGCAACCCAGAGTACAAAAAGCAATACCACATCTGGAGTAGCCCCCCACAAATCCAGCCTCCCAAAGAAAAGCCACTGAAGCGCGACCACGGCGGTGCCAATAAAGAATAGGCGTAACAAGTCACCCATCAGGCCCTGAAACTTAAATGATAGCTACCGGTGCAACCGGAGGTGATCCACTTCTGTACATGCCTCGCTCCAAAAAACCTGCTAGATCCCATTCGAGAAGGCGTCGTGTAAAAAAGCACTCCATGATCCTGTCGACCCACAATTACGTGTTGGTCGCTCTTGGCGTGTTGGCAATTGTCCTTGGATATGCCATCATGCGTCTGGAGAATGAGGTAGACGGATTTCTCTCGCTTTATGTCGCTCCACTGCTGATCCTTGGCGGATACCTTGAGATCATTTATGCGATTCTCTGGCGAAACTCTACTCATACAGGTAATAGTGCTCGCTCCGCTGAATAAAATTGGTGAGTTCTTCCTGCCATGATGCTATAATCTCTTCCGGTGTCATGGACTTCAGCATACCGGCAAGTTCCGTGGTCCCAGAGAGCCTGGCCAACCACTCGCGCCTAGTTAAAAACTCATCTGCAGCTGGTACTGCGTGGTAATATGCATGGAAGATATGTATACCGACCTCAACCGGCTGATAAGTCCTTCGGTCCGTGACTTTGATTCCCAAACCCTGAATAACCTGCCCATTCAACTTGGGTGCGGAGTCCATACTGGTTAGGGGTTCCGGTGTGAATTCAACACCTTCGAAGACTACACCTGGCAGGGATTTACGGTTAAGTACTGCAGCGATCTCGCTCCCATTAACTCCAACGGCTCCCACCTGAAGGAAGGGGTTTCGGGTTCCTCTACCTTCGCTTCCGGAAGTTGCTTCGAAAAAGCATGTGCCCGGGTAGACCAAAGCTGTCTCAAACTGGGGAATATTCGGACTAGTGGGGACCCAGGGTCGCCCCGTATCAGGCCACTGCATATTCCGTGTCCAGTTTTGCATTGGAATTATTTCCAGTTCGAGAATATCCAGACCGGGCAGTAAAGCCTCCCCCTTGATCATGGTGGCCAATTCACCAACGGTCAAACCATGAGCAATCGGGATTGAAAACTGACCGACAAATGATTGCACTTCCGGCTCCAGAACAAACCCCGATGCATAGGTACCGGAAAGGGGATTTGGTCGGTCCAGGACTACAAACGGGATCCCAGCTTCTGCTGCAGACTGCATTGCCAGCCCCATCGTAGAAATGAATGTATAGAATCGGGCTCCTACGTCCTGGATATCAAAGACCAGCAAATCCAGATTAGATAACATTTCCGGTGTTGGCCTGCGGGTCTTTCCGTAGAGACTGTAAACCGGTGCACCGGTGAGCCGATCAACCCCATCCTGCACCGCTTCCCCATCTTCGGCCGTGCCACGTAATCCGTGCTCAGGCCCGAAGATGGCCCCCAGCGTAACCTCTGGTGAATCATGCACCAAATTAATGAGATGCTCGTCTCCAACTAATGCAGTATGGTTCACAATCAATCCGACAGTATGTCCGGCGATGCGGTCAAACTCGGATTCTGCCAAAATGTCTGCTCCTGTGCGCACGACGGATTCCTGGGCAAGCACAGACCCAACACTAAGAAAAATTATCAGAAATACGAAACACCTCATCCAGCATCAGCAGGAATGCCCGACTCTCCGAAAAAATATGCAATTTCTTTTTGTGCATTTTCCAGTGAATCCGAACCATGGACGATATTCTCCGCTTTGCTGTCTGCAAAAAGCCTCCGGATGGTTCCCTTGTCTGCCTGCTCTGGATCGGTGGCTCCAATAAAAGCTCGAAAGCGTTCTACGGCGTCTCTTTTCTCCAGTACAATCGGAACACATGGCCCGCTGGTCATAAAGTCGATCAGGTCGTTGAAAAATGGACGTTCCCGATGTACTTCATAAAATCCTTCCGCCCGGTTACGTGTAAGTTGCTGCATCTGCAACGCACAAATCTTGAATCCTGCGATTTCGATCCGGCGCAGTACTTCTCCTGTCAGACACCTGCGAACGCAGTCGGGCTTCAGGATCGCAAGTGTGCGGTTATTTGTCATTTGATGAAATGAATTCAGTTAAGCTTGCCAAAGGTAAGCATGATGGATATTTCCATCAGACCGACTGAATACTGCTGGGAAATGCTTAGGTTTGGGGAATATGGCCATAAACCGTCAAATACATGAAACTTCTAAAACTTCTCCCTCTCCTTCTTTTTGTGTTGGCAGGGTGTGCGCAAGAGCAGCAGCCACCGAACATTGTGTTCATTTTCACGGATGACCACACCGCACGGGCGTTGAGCGCTTACGGCTCAGTCGTAAATGAAACGCCGAACCTGGATCGGATTGCTGATGAAGGCATGCGCTTTACACAGTGTCTGGTCACGAATTCGATTTGTGCGCCTAGCCGCGCAGTCATTCTGACAGGGAAACACAGCCATCTCAATGGACAACTCACCAATGGAAACCGATTTGATGGCACACAGCAAACATTCCCCAAACTGCTGCAAGCTGCAGGCTACCAAACCAGTATGATTGGGAAATGGCACCTGCAGAGTGCCCCAACCGGGTTTGATCACTGGCAAGTCCTCATCGGCCAGGGACCCTATTACAATCCACGCTTCCTCGTTCCTGGGGATACGATTCAGATCGAAGGCTATACGACAGATATTATCACAGACCTAGCTCTGGACTGGCTGGATACACAGCGGGACCCTGCAAAGCCCTTTATGCTTATGTACCAGCACAAGGCACCCCACCGGGAATGGCATCCGGGCCCGGACCACTTTGAGTTGTATGCAAACGAAGACATCCCAGAGCCCGCAAATCTGTTTGATGACTACTCGAATCGTGCATCTCCTGCAGCTGAGCAAGGCATGACCATTGCGAGGCACATGAATGTGGAAGACCTCAAGCTGACACCTCCCCGGAGTATGAATGCGGAGCAGGCAGTCGGATGGGAGGAAGTCTACGGTCCGCGAAATGAAGAATTCCTAGAGGCAAATCTCGAAGGCGACGACCTGACCCGATGGAAGTATCAGCGTTATGCAAAAGAATATCTGCGTACCGTAGCTGGTGTGGATGACAATGTTGGACGCTTGCTGGATTATCTCGAAGAACAAAAGCTCGAAGAGAATACGGTCGTAATCTACTCCTCGGACCAAGGATGGTATTTGGGCGAGCATGGATGGTATGATAAGCGCTGGATGTACGAAGAATCACTGGTGGCTCCACTTCTTGTTCGCTGGCCAGGAAAAATCCAATCCGGCAGTGTGAATAATGCGATGGTGTCGAATCTGGACTTTGCAGCGACCTTCCTCGACTTGGCGGGCGTGAGCGTTCCCAGCGATATGCAAGGGGAAAGCCTCAAACCACTGTTTCTGGGCGAAACCCCGGAAAGCTGGCGCACCAGTCACTATTACCACTACTACGAATATCCCGGCTACCACTGCGTGGAGCGCCATTATGGGGTTCGAACTGATCGCCATAAACTCATTCATTTCTATAACCGTGATGAATGGGAGCTCTTTGATCTTGAGACCGATCCAATGGAAATGAATAGCGTGTATGATGATGCCGCGTATTCCGAACTCCAGGTGGAGCTGAAAGCAGAACTGAGTCGCTTACGCGAGCTCTATGCCGTCCCTGAAGATGAGCGCCCAACCGGTCCCTGCATTCCGAATGAGCGTGGTGCACCCATCCGACAATAGTGAATCTCATGAAGTTCTTACGTACAATCGCATTTCTGATCGTAGGGCTTGCTCTGTCCTGCACCAACTCCCTGAGCCAAGTTCCACATCCGCAGGATGTGTTTGGCTTTATGCCCGGAGATGACTATAAACTTGCCCGATATGACCAGATGGTCTCCTACTACGAGGCACTGGCAGAAGCCAGCGATCGTGTGATCCTCCGTGAGATTGGCACATCCGTGCTCGGACGCCCCTTACTGCTTCTGATGATTTCGAGTGAGGAAAACCTAGCATCTCTGGATCGCTGGCAACAGATCAGTGCATCGCTTGCCCGAGGAAGAGTATCCGAGGCTGAAGCGGAAGTACTTTCGAACGAGGGACGGGCAGTCATCTGGATTGATGCAGGCCTGCATGCAACCGAAGTTGCCGGCGCGCAGATGGCCCCATTGCTCGCGTGGCGGGTAGCGACGGAAGAATCTCACGAAATGCAGCACATTCGGGATAATGTCATTCTCCTACTGATGCCTGTCATGAATCCCGATGGACTGGATATTATCGCTTCCTGGTATGACCGAACGGTTGGCACCCCATTTGAAGCAACACGCCCGCCTTGGCTCTATCACTACTATGTCGGGCATGATAATAACCGGGATTGGTTCATGAACAATATGCCTGAATCTAAAGCTGTAACGGAGGTGCTCTATAATCAGTGGTACCCTCAAATCGTCTATAATCATCATCAAACCAGCCCTAGTTGGACCAGAATATTTCTTCCTCCTTTTTCAGATCCAGTGAATCCCCGGATCCACCCCGGGATTACGACTGCCGTAAATCTTGTTGGATCGGCAATGGCAAATCGATTTGCGATGAAAGAGATGCCGGGTGTGATATCGGGAGTCATTTTCAGCATGTGGTGGAACGGGGGGATGCGCACCGTTCCCTACTTCCACAATATGGTGGGAATTCTGACGGAGGTAGGACATGCGACCCCGAGTCCCCGATTCTTTGACCCAGACTCAATCCCTAATTTTGTGAGTGGAGGTAATCCTACAACGGGAACGAATATCTTCTATCCGAATCCATGGAAGGGGGGCTGGTCCCACTTTGCTGACCCCGTCCGGTATATGATTACCGGCTCCATGGGAGTCCTGCGCTTGGCGGCAGATCGTCGTGAGAGCTGGCTCTACAATATTTGGAAGATGGGACAAGACGCGATTGAAACCGCTGATTCCGTTGCTGCCTACGTGATTCCTAGTGATCAATGGAATGCCGGAGAAGAATTAAACCTAGTCAACTTGTTACGTGTCGGCGGCATCGAGATTGAGCAGGCTAGCCAATCATTTACTGTCGGGGACACCACGTACGCAGCTGGCTCCTTCATCATCCCCAAGGCACAGGCATTCAGGCCTTATCTGGAAGATCTGTTAGAAACCCAGAATTATCCTGATCGCCGAACGGAGGGAGGCACCCCAGTCGTGCCCTATGATCTGGCTGGATGGACCCTACCACTTCAGATGGGACTTCGGGTTGACCGGTTGCCTACAATCCCCACTGTAGAAACCGTATCCATTACAGAAAACCTGTCTCAGACTCCAGGAACGATTGCCGATGGGGACCACAAGGAGTATATCATTGACCCAAGAACAAATCGTAGCCGATATGCCATCAACAAAGCCGTTCGAAGCGGTTTGACCGTGGAGATAGTTACCGACTCTGTCGTGATCGGAGAAGACGCTTGGCCCGCCGGAGCCTTTCTAATCGAATCAGATCCTGCTCTTGAAGATATTGCCGAACGGACAGGGACAAATTTCCATCCGGTTCCCAACAACCTCCCTCCACTACAAGAACTCAAAGCTCCACGCGTTGGATTATATAAAACCTGGGTTGCCAACATGGATGAAGGTTGGACGCGATGGATCCTGGAATCTTTCGCATTTGAAGTTGACACACTGCATGACGCCGATATCCGGTCCTCTGATTTGTCCGTCTACACTGCGATCTTGCTTCCCAGTCAGGGAACAGAGGGTCTGTTGCATGGACATCGTGTTGGCATGATGCCGGAAGGATATACCGGAGGACTTGGACTTGAGGGGACTCTTGCATTGACAAAGTACGTGGCCGATGGTGGTACGCTTGTAGCATTAGACGCCGCAAGCGACTTTGTCATTGATCAATTTGGGCTCCCTGTAGAAAATGTTGTGAGCGGAATCCCCCAATCCAGATTTTTCATCCCGGGATCCCTTGTACGCCTGAAAGTAGACTCCTCGCATCCGATTGGGTATGGTATGCCCTCAGAAGTCGCAGCTTCATTCGTGCGCAGTCGTGCATTCTCGGCAGTCCGCCGCTCAACCCTCCAAGAAGGGGGACGGATTGAATTGGCTCCGGGCCCTGCCCCACCTGTAGAAGTGATTGCCCGATATGCTGAAGAAGATCTTCTGATGAGTGGTTGGGCCTTGGGGGAAGAGAGCGCTATCGGTGGTGAGGCAGCAGCGGTCAGGGTCGCTCATGGTGACGGACATGTAGTCCTTTTTGGCTTCCGGCCACAGTTCAGGGGACAGACTCGCGCAACTTACAAACTGCTCTTTAATGCGCTGATGATTGGTTACCTACAAGGTCCCGAGAATGAAACTTCCGCTTCAATGGACTGATTGTATCCTACGGAATATCCCTACGGTAGCACTGATGAGAGGAATTCGGGAACATAGGCCTTCAAAGGTCTATGTTCCTCGCACGGTTCCGTCTGACTATACGTGGCGCTCCGCGTGATAGGAACTCCGCACCAATGGACCGCTCTCGACATGTTCGATCCCTTTGGCCTCCCCGACTTCCTTGTACCACCTAAACTGATCCGGGTGAATAAATTCCTCTACATCTAGGTGCATCCGTGTCGGCTGCAGGTACTGTCCGATGGTCATCACGTCCACTCCTACCCGTACGAAATCGTCCATCAGCTCCAGCACTTCCTCACTCGTTTCACCGAGCCCGACCATAATACCGCTCTTGGTGCGCAGCCCCTGCTCTTTCGAAATCCTGAGCACCTCCAGTGAGCGTTCATAGTCTGCCTGTGGACGAACCCGGCGATAGAGTCTCGGAACACTCTCCACATTGTGATTCAGGATATCTGGACGCTCATCCAAAACGATTTGCAATGCGTCCCATATACCCCGAAAGTCGGGAATCAATACCTCCACCGTACAGCCTGGAATTTCTTCACGGATCCGACGAATGGTTTCAGCAAAAATGGGTGCTCCTCCATCTTTTCTCTCGTCACGATTGACAGAGGTCACGACCACATGTTTGAGTTCCATGATCCGTGCAGCATCTGCCACGCGGCGCGGTTCATCGTAATCCAATCCAGGCTCTGGTCGTCCCGTCTGAACTGCGCAGAACCCACAGGAGCGTGTGCATACATTCCCGAGGATCATAAATGTCGCCGTGCCTGCGGTCCAGCATTCGCCCATATTCGGACAGCGAGCACTTTGGCATACCGTATGCAAATCGTGGTCCTCTATCAGATCTACCAGTTTCCGATATACCGGGCCATACGGAAGTTTCACACGCAGCCAATCAGGGCGCCGTGCCCGTGGTGCGGCTTCAATCACGGGTAATCCAACAAAGCTGTCTACCCCATCCCCTGTTAAACCCGAACGTTTTTTTAGCGTAATTTCTCCAGGAAGAGAGGGGCGTTTTTTGATTTTGGAACTCAACGACCAGGAAGTTTTATTATATTTCGTGCGTACCTTCAAATGCATGCAATGATCCATTGGCCTGACTAAAAATCACCTTACAATCGATGCATATAAACCCTGAACAAGTACCGGATATCTTTGGCAGACATATGAATGCTACGGGAATGATGCCCCTCGTATTAGATATGCGGCGAAGCCAGGGAGTCAGGCTCATTGACGAGGTCACTGGAAAATCATATCTGGATTTTTTTGGCTTCTTCGCCAGCAGCATGCTGGGGATGAATCACCCGAAACTGGAATCTAACAAAGAGGCACTTGAGCGAATCAAGGATGCGGCACTCAACAAGATTGCGAATTCGGATATCCAGACCACGCATATGGCCCGATTCCTGAATACCTTCGGGCGCATTGGACAACCTGCATCTCTACCTTATGCCTTTTTTATTTCCGGCGGGGCACTTGCCGTCGAAAATGCACTGAAAGCAGCATTTGACTGGAAGGTTCGAAAAAACCTCGCCAAAGGAATTTCATCCGAGCGTGGTCAACAGGTGATGCACCTCCGTGAGGCGTTCCATGGCCGTAGCGGTTATACCTTGTCCCTGACCAACACCTCCGATCCCTGGAAGACCAGATACTTCCCAAAGTTTGACTGGCCTCGTCTTCT
>JAPPBZ010000024.1 GCA_026702635.1 Bacteroidota bacterium | reverse complement strand
AGCCAGAGTTATCTCTCCACCGATCCCCATTCGTGGATCGATAGAGAGCTCGAAGGGCCTTGTGGACAGTATCCACATCATCTCTTGCCACTCCACACTCTGACGCGATCAATGATCTGCAGCTATCAAAGATGGAGTTCATCGATGGTAAAGGCACCTTTTTCCCCTGTACCAGCGGTGTGGACACAGAGTAAATTGCAACTAGCACGAACACTAGTAAAGGTCTGAACATAGATCGAGGCTTTAGCGGAATACACTAAAGGTGGGGAAGAATAACCTATCCCAACAGGTTCTTCAATTTGGAACAACGATCCGAGTCTCTGGCTATGGTTTGATGGTGTAGTTTCATCTTGGAAGCATAGTCCTGTAGATCAGATTGAGTGCATCCACTTGCTCTGGGTTGATCTTGATTCGCCTTCCGTAGACTTTCTCTACCGCCTTCGTGACGACGGTGAATTCGCTTTTCGTGGTTAGGGGTTGTACGGTACGATATCCATGGATCTGAGGGGATTCTGGCCGTGTGTACAACCTCAGGTGAAGAATATTCTATTGGGATCGTCTGATCATAGCACACGATTCGGCATATTTAATTGACTGGACTAAACCGTCAATCATGTCCTTAGATTGAAGATGAGATCGTGCATACTCATATGCATGAAGCGAAAAGTGGGTCTGATTTTCCAGTACTCTTAAAGTTGCATTCACGAGTGAATCAAGATTGCCATAATCGGCCAGCATACCGTTTACACCGATCTTAAGGTAGGTGATTTCCGGGCTGTGATAGCGGATTTGCGGATCAGGACTGGTGCAGGTAACTACAGGGAGTCCCAGACTAAATGCATGGTTCACATTTAGCCCGACGTATCCCGGGCAAACCATTACGTCCGCCGCATACATCCAGGGTGCAGAGTCTTCCAACTTCGTTAGTGTTCCTGGGAAAAATACATTTCTCAGGCCTTCGTCCTGAGCCCGGGTCATCAGCCGGTTTCGCTCTGGGCCATCTCCGATGATAATGAGTGTGGTATTATCCTTCGTGCATAATTCCTTGTGTAGATCGAGCAGCACTTCTGGTCTCTTATCCGCAACAAGACGTCCGATAAATACCACCGTCTTTTCTTGCACAGGTATGCCAAGGCGGGCTCGAACATGTTCTTTCCCCTCAGCCTCCAGAGTCTCATAGATCCGAAACAGCTTGTCCGTGTCCAATGTGTTGCGTGCAATAAAACGGCGTTCAACAGGTACATAAGGGCGGATCAGATCCGCGATTTCATCGGTATAGCAAACACATCCATCAACACGTTTCGCCAAAGCCAATCGATAGCAATCAAGCAAGTTTCGATTGGAAAATACTCGCCGATTCGACGAAAAATGCCCCCACAACAACGTTCCAATCTGCTTTAACCGAGCGGTTGCTAGTAGCCAGGGTAGCGAGATCGTACGGGGCGATTCCTCTGCTAGAATTACAATGGGATCGCACCGAAAAATGGGGCGCGAATTTTGGATCAATGCCCTTTGGTTACCGATCCATCTATTTTTTAGATCAATGCGCCGATAGCCTGCGGCAGGGCCACGAGATAGGTCTTTAAAAGAAGGGTCACGGAAAGTACCTGCGCACACAGTGAGCCGCCCATCTAACTGCTCATTCAGTTTTTCTAGAATGGGGCGCCGATACTCGGGTATGAAACGCGCTACATAGACAATCGGGCGGTTCATGCGGATGCCTGTTTAAGGACATGCTCAAACTGATCGGTGATTTTTCCGATCTCAAACTGTTCATCTGCCCATTTTCGAGCGCTTTCACCCAAGGTCTGACATAACTCCGGTTTATCAAGAAGCAGCTGGGCTTTCCGGACAAATCCAATGTGATCATTTGGATCGATAACAAACCCTGCTCCTGAGTTCTGAATTATCCGAGCCGCAAGATTTTCCTTGGGGACGGCCGCAAGAATTGGCCGACCTGCACAGAGACAGGTCAGCACTTTTGAGGGCACTGAAAACTGTCCTGCATCCTCGGTGAGTAAAACCAGAAGCAGTCGCGCACTGGCGTACATCGCAGGCAGTTGACCCGCTTCCTGATAGGGCAGTACCGTCAGGTTATCGAGGTCATGCTCACCAATTGCATTCGTAAGCCAATCTGCACCTGCTCCTTGAGAAACAACCACAATTTGAGCACGGTTGCCAACCTGTTGTGCAAGATGTAGCAGGGTAGCAGGGTTGTGCTTCATGCTCAATGTACCCGCATAAAGTAGAATGGGGTGTTGATTGAGTTTATTTTTTTGTGCCCACATCGAAGGATCGCCTTGAAATCTATCCAGAGTACCCCAGTTTTCAATCACATAGCATCGGTCCGGTAGAACCCCAAATTTCTGAAGGGCAGGAGTAAAATCCTCTGTGATGGAAATTACAGCATCACTCTCTCGAAGCAATCGTCCCTCAAGTGATTGAAAGTAGCGACCAATGGCAATAGAAAGAAGGGGGAGCTTTGATTTCAGGACTCTTGAAGTTGCCAATCCAATCAGGTCTTGCAGCCAAAACACAAACGGGATGCCGCTTTGTTTGCATGATTTCAGGATGCGTTCCTGCGCGTTTAGTGGCGCATTTGCAGAAATCACGATATCCGGGTTAAAATTCAGAATGCTACGAGTAGCAAGGCGCCCGTATTCCTGTTCCTGAATCCATCGCTGTACGAGATTGTATTTGTTGAGTGGACGAGAGGTCTGGACAGGCAGAGATGTGAAGGAGACAGTACGCTCACACACATTATGGGGGGTTGTGACAAGGCTGTCGCAATAGGCGTGTCCAACATCGTATCCGCGATCCTGAAGAGCTTGACTCAGCGTAACTGGGAAAGCGTACGCTCCAAAATCGTGGATCAATACTCGCATGATTTGACAGGTGAACCGCTAAGCTCTTTTTTGTTCTCTACACGGTCCGAGGGAGGACATGTGTATTTTAGAGCCTCACGCATGGTTCGGGGTTGCAACAGATGAGCGGTTAAGTTGATTTGACGACCGCTCACCTGCACCAGCTGCCAGTCCAGCAGCAATTGCAATTACGAACAGGTAATTTTTCAGAAAAAACGGATTCTGAGTCAACGTAGAAACTGTTAATGCGATCAGTGGAATGGCCCCAGCCAGGCCTGCCAAACGGGTCCAGCGGTCAGCAGCATCACTTCGAAACGCCTGCAGTCCGAGCTTGGTGGTCGAATACCAGAAATACAGAACCAATCCCAGCCCCCAAAGCCCATATTTATACCAAAGACCGACATAACCATTGTGCACAAACGAATCTGTGTGTGTTGCCACATGAACGATATCGTAAAACAGATAGGAGACGCCAGGTCCATATCCGATCAGGGGATTCACAATTATTTTCTCAAAAACTGCTCCGGTCTCCCGGAACCGGTTGATGAGAGACAGGTCTTGCGTAAATGCTGTAGCAATTGTGCTAAACCGTTCTGTAATGCCCTCAATAATTACATTCAGGAATGGACCAAGAAGGATATATCCAATCCCAAGAATCAGGACGCTCACAATGGCACCTGTCGTGAGTATTTTGATCCGTTCAGGTGTCCGGACCAGTATGATGAGAGCCAGTGCACCAAGCAAAAACGCGAGCCAGAATCCACGCGCCTGTGTCATGATCAACCCAGCGAATGTGAAGGCCAATGCGCTTGCAGAAAGCAGCAATGAAACGGGGCCTCGGGCATATACCAACAGCGTCAGACTCATCAGAGAACCAATCATGAGCAGACAATCATTCACGACGACTCTGGATCCAGATACATGCCACAATGCGGTAGCATTTGATAAGTCCGATGCATATTCGAACGTATTTACAATCGCCACCACAACACTCATGACAACCATCGTGGTGAGCATAAGCTTTGGACCTATTCGATGGTGAACGACAGTATATTTGACCGGGAAGTAGATCAGCAGCATGGAGAGTGAAATCAACTCACTGAATGCTACGAGAAAATCCCCTTGAAAGAACGTTGTAAGGATCAAGGTTGCAGGGAGCAACCCTAAGAATAGGGCCAGCGCACGGTCCGGCTTCTTGGTCAGTATCTCTTTCGGTTCTAAAATTGTGTGGTGGAAAAACCACATCAAAAGAACTGCATAAAGGTAAATCGCGTAGGCGATCTCAAGTACTTGGAATCCTTCTTCATTTGGGGATATCAGTACAAATCCCAAAATGACCAACATCAAATTGAGGAGAGGATTGATAAAGAAAAACCCGATTGCAATGATCCCCAGAACTGCTGCAGGGAATGCGATTGAATAGGGGACAGATCCAGTGCTAGCTAGGGCAAAAGTTAGTCCCAAGCCGAGAATGAGCCCGGTAATGATCAAGGCATTCCCAGCGCGATAGACTTTTTGAGGAGAGAGTTGAACCCCAACTTGTTGCATGACATGCTCCTTCTCAAGTTTCGGATAGAACTCCTTACACTGTTCCTGCAGAGGACAGATTTGAAGCGATCAGAGCATAATTGCGTTTCCACCAAGAACTGATGAGCACATAAAGAAGGGAGAGCAGGAAGCCCGAAAACGTACTGACGACGCAAATTGCCGCACGCCAGGGGCGGGCTTTCTCTGTGGGTACGATGGCAGGGTCGAGTACCTGTACTGGTTTTGCTGAACGCTCCTCGTTCAACTGAGCCTCTTCTAGTACTGGACGTGCAAACTCCAGCAGAGTCCTCAAGATGAGGACTTCTTTCTCCAATCTGGCAAACTCAAGTGCAACGTCCGGAAGATTATCCTGTGGTACGGGCATAAGTCGCTCTTGTCCCTCCAAGGCGAGATCATAGGATTCCTTAGCTCGTTCAAAGGCCTGCTGTGCTGCACGCGTTTGGGAATGGTTGGGGCCATAGAGAGACAGCAGAGTTTCAAATTTAATTTCTTCGGCAAAGATCTGGGAACGCCATTCCGCCAGTCCCTCCATAAATGCAGCTCCCTGCGCCGGTAGATTCAGGACGCCGGTCTCCTGCTGAAGTGTGCGGATCGCCGATAGAACCGCATCGAGACTATCCTCCGTTTCCTGGTAGCGGTTTTCGACAGTGAGACGGTAGGCCCTGGCGGTTTCTGTAGATAGCTTTATCCCAATCTGGTTTAATTTTTCAACAAAGAAATTCGCCATGTCGGCTGCCCGTTGAGGTTCTTTATCATAAACCTGGACCGAAAGGTAGTTGTATTCATTGTCCACGACGAATTCTATATTTCCTTCTAACTCCTCAATCGCGTATTCCATAGGAGCATCGCTGTCGGCAAGGTCGTACACGTCAATGAGATCAAACTCTTCGACAACACTCTGCTTTAGGCTACGGCTGTCTAAGATAGCAAGCTGCTGCTGGTAGTCGCTGACCAGCCCTCCGAGAAGGGAGGAGGCACTGCTGCCAATACCTCCGCTGATCACACTCGAAAGCAAGCCGGAAGATGTTTGTCCAGGGATCAGAAGACGTGTTTCCGCCAAATACCAGTTTGAGAGGAAAAGGCTTATGATTACTGCCGCGATGCCGGTAATTCCGGTCACTCCAAGAA
Organism: Bacteroidota bacterium; assembly: GCA_026702635.1. Classification (GTDB taxonomy): domain Bacteria; phylum Bacteroidota; class Rhodothermia; order Rhodothermales; family Bin80; genus Bin80. The sequence goes on along the minus strand of JAPPBZ010000024.1, from coordinate 3,177 downwards.
CAAACCATCGCCGAGCCAGGATTGTCCGAGCCAAAGACCAGACAATCTCAGATGTTTTGGAATTGGTCATCATCGCAGTAGTGCAATAATTGTTGCAGTCACACCAGTGGCCGCCGACAAGCTTGTCACGAAGACCTGGAATCGTTGGAGTCGGGCCTGACGTGTACTCAGCGTTAGTTGCTCCAGCCAGTCAACGAAGATTGTGTCACCGGAGCGAATGGGTTCATTCAGGCCTTTGCGTACGGCTCCGCTGCTCCCATCAAATATGTACACATCTTCTGCTCCTGGTCCCAGGCCCCCAGCACGGTTGACATAGTGCCGGGCAGTCATTCCGGGGACAAAGGTAACATATCCGGGTTGTGGGACATGTCCCGAAACATAAATGGTCCCTTCATCGCGCGGGAAAACGAGGCGATCACCATCGTAAAGCACGATGTCATCGCTGCTACCAGTCAAAGCTCCGGCAATATCAACGGCTACCTGATTGCCGATTTCTCCAGAGAATGAGCGTTGGAATCCCTCAGTAAAGGACTGAACAGCTCGATTCCCACTCAGAGGTTGAGGTCGCACGGTGGGGACAGGGACATCGGGGACCTGGACTAATTTATCAACACTTGTGCGCTCCAGGATAGCTGCATTCGGGTTGGCTCCTTCCTTTAGGCCACCCGCCAGTTCAACCAATTGTCTAAGTGTAGTTACACCGCCTTCGATGCGATATTCCCCTGGGTACGTAACCCATCCCTCAATGCTGGCGGTAGCTGTTTCCCGTTCATAAACGGTGATATGGTCTCCGGCCATCAACGAATGGGTCGCGATGGAACCATCCTGTAAACTACCAAGATTCTCGTCGAGTACCGTGCGGTGTTGTTCACCGCTCCACCGCATTACACGAAACCGGACGGTTGGATCAAGAGGTCGCCCTCCCGTCGCAAGATCAAGGACACTCAACACGGTATCATCCGGCCGCCAATCATACAATCCGGGCCAAGCTACGTCGCCGGAAACACGGACTCCTTCATGAACAACGTGAAACGCGGGGACATTTATACGATCCCCATCTCGCAAGAGGGGATTGTGATCCGTACTCCCGGTTGTTTGATAGCGGGTGAAGTCGACCAACTCCTCCGTTCCGTCAATATGCTGTACGCGAACATTTCGAAATGCTGGTTGATACACATCGTTAATCTCGGGACGGAACGCGCGCTCAGGCATCCCAACATTAACTTCGACATCTTCCATGGTCTGCCTCGTCGTGACCACGCCAGTCGAAAAGGATTGTTGAATCACATCACTGACACGCGACACGGGAAGCACAAGATAACGTCCAGTTCGCGCAACTGTACCCGTAACATGGACGAAAAAACTTCGCGCCTGGACGAGTGAAATACTTACGGGTGCATTCGAAAATCGCGACTCAAGTAGTGCAATGGCATCCTGTTCGACTTCGGCCAGAGATCGTCCGCTCGCCTGCAGGAGGCCGACCTCAGGCAGTAAAAGTGTGCCGGAGACCGAGACGGTAATAGGGAGTTCAGTTGGAATCACGCCCCCAATCATTACATTGAAAATGTCCCCCGGGCCAACGAGGTACTCGTTCGGATCCACTGCACCTTCTAGAGCTAGGAGGCCTGATTGCCCAGCCTGACTGAGCATGGCCCTCCGCATTTGCTCCTGAGGGTTGCTATCGGAATTCACAATCAGAGCATTATTGTTGGAGAACTGAGCGCTGATTGGAGGGACAAGCGAAAAGAACAACGAAGCAGTGGCTAAAAAAACAACTAGCCTAAACATCGGCGAATAAAAGTTATACGACAAATGGATACGAAGTAGCCGATGTACCGATAGATATGATGGAATCTTGTCAGAAGTGGCGAGGTCCAACTGTACACTGCAAGCCATGTTTCCAAACAATTCTTGGACAACCCCTGTTTTATGCCTCTGATGGATAATCCTGGTTCTTACTGTGAGCATTCAATGAGTTGATACCTTGAGGAATGTGAGGGAATAGTTGGAAGTTTTCCCTGAGCTGGAACTGTATAAATCACCGGTCCTGTTAAATTGTCACGTAATTTGATATGCTTCCGGGACTGAGGTATAAATCACGAATACCAAACACACAAATTGACGTTAGAGCAGGTGTTATTTGAAAGTGCTCCGGCCAAGATTAACCTTGGCCTCCACATAATACGTAGACGGGCGGACGGATACCATGATCTGTCAACAGTGTTTCATCCAATTGGATGGGCCGACAGGATCACGGTCAGTCCTGCAGGGAACATCAGCATGACCTGCACAGATGCCACGCTTTCCTGTGGAAAGGACAACTTGGTTATCCGGGCGGCCAGGCTTTTGCAGAAAGTTGCAGGGATCGATCAGGGAGCATTGTTCCATCTGGAAAAAAAAATTCCACGCGGCGCAGGACTTGGGGGCGGATCAAGTGATGCTGCCGCGGCACTTCGTATGTTATCCAATCATTGGAAATCAGACGATGCCACCATTGCGCTGAAGTCACTCGCACTGAAAATTGGGTCGGATGTGCCATTCTTTTTGCATGGGCAGACTGCATATGCGGAGGGACGGGGAGAACGGCTGACTCCCATGGCCGATTATGCGTTTCCATTTAGTTTAGCCGTCGTCGTCCCTCCCGTTCATATTTCTACGGCATGGGCATTTCAACAGGTAATTGTATCCGGGATGAATCCCCCAAACCTGATTGAGGTGGTTCGATCCAATGACCTGGATCGTTGGAGGTGTGAATTAGTCAATGATTTTGAGAAGCCAGTATTTTCACAATGGCCGATAATTCAGGAAGTCAAGTCTTCACTGCTGCGCAGTGGGGCAGGGTTTGCGTCTCTTACTGGATCGGGTGCGGGTGTATACGGTATCTTTGAGAGCAAAGAAGATGCGGTAGTGGCGGCTGAAGAAGCTGCAGCGAAAGGGTATGCCACTTGGCATCAGGCCGCAATAGATACTTAAGAATAAATTTACAGGTTAACTCACGATAGTTTTCTGATGTCCCGCTTGACTCATCTAATTATTGCTGTGATGCTGTACGCATCTTGCAGCTCCGAACGCCCCCCGAACGTGATCATTAACCTCACTGACGATCATGGATGGGGTGATCTATCTATCAATTGCAATACAAGAATCAATACTCCTAATATTCAATGGATAGCCCAT
>JAPPBZ010000116.1 GCA_026702635.1 Bacteroidota bacterium | reverse complement strand
ACCACAACCTCAACGGTATCAATACTATATATGCTCCCAACATTTTGGCCTGGTGCCACGAACTGTCCTACTGCAACAGACTCACTCAAAACCGCGGCCGTAAAGGGACTTTTAATGGCGACTCTGGAAAGATGCAATTCGGCTTCGACGAGCTCAGCCTGGTCCCTGTTCAGCGCGGCCTGAGCAGCTGCTAGTTGGGGTTCCCACAACGCTAAGGGGCTAGGTTGTTCAGTATTCCCCTCATTTTCCCATCTCTCGAACTGTGTCTTCGCAATACTGGATTCTTCCTTCACACGCATTAACTCAAGTTCTTGAGTGGCTACATCGGCACGTGCCCTGTCTACTCTACCCAAGTAATCTGCATCATCAATTCGAAATAGAATCTCACCTGAGGACACCAGTCCTCCACTTTGAAAGACAGGATTCACCCACACGACTCTGCCGGAAATTTCCACTGTCACATTCACTTCTGCATATGGGCGTACAGTACCTCCGCCATATATCGGGATTGGTCCCTCTCCACTCGTAACGGAATCGGTAGTTACAAACGGGGCACGTGGGGGAACAGCCTGGCGGGCAGTTTCGGGTCTTCGAGCGATGAGAGTAGCGGCAATAGCCACACACCCGACAAGGATAATACCGGCAACCAAAAAGCTACGTCTTCTGCCCATCGGACCGTGTGAAATTTTCAGATCCTTTATGCTGGCAAAAAAGGTTCTTTTTCATATTGAGGGAATCGTTCACTTTCGAAGACCTCCAGGATATGCAAATACTTTTGCAATGGAAAACAAGCATTGGTCAACCGAAGTCTGTTCCGGAATTCCCTCTGCCTTTGAGCTTGTGATAGCTGTGTTGAATTCCTGAAACATCTCATTCAGGTATGCCTACTGAATCCGTAATCCATGCACTGTGTACCGATATCAGCCTGAGGTTAATAGTCTTGTTTTATAACTCAGAATCCCGCCATTGCCGCCCCGAGAATATACAAAACAGCTTTACGTAAAACAACATACACGGCTATGTTTAATCGCTTCATCGTTTCCCCAAACGTCACGAAAAAAGTGCTCGTTTGGCGATGAATACTGTGAACTGGGTCAATTCGAACTTTCTTCCGGCGATAAATTGGATGCAGTCCTAGCCCCGGTTCTCATCTCTGTCTTCATCTCAATCTTGTCCTTCGATCGTAACGGCACACGCCGTGCGAGACAGTACCAATCGGTCTAATGGGGTTTGCGTGCCAAGAAACAGTACAGCGGCGTGAAGATACCGGTTTTTCCACCTTCGACATAGGCATCGGCAGCCTGGTCCAAGGACCGGAAGACTTCTGCGGAGCCCTTTGGAAACAACCCAACCATCTCGGCTAACTTCGATCCTGCAACGATCATTCTACGGCCCTTTGGAAGCCTGAACAAGACGTTTCCCAACATCCCATGTCGACTTTCCATGGGTTGATACCATGGTGTGGCCCCTTCCCCTGATACTTCCCGGTCCATCCCCTCAATAATGTGGAACCCCACTGCTTCAAGCGCTTGATTCACTTCCCCGAACGTAGCGATATCCTTTAGTGCGAGGTCGCGCTGGAGGTCATGCTTAAGGTCACAGTGTCGATTGTCATTCGGATTAAACTTATCCGTCAGACACATCTCCTGCCCCCAGAACAGAGCGCCAGGTTTCAGCACGCGGAATATCTCTTCAAACGCCCTTTTTTTATCCGGGGCATAGCACGTTGACTCAATGGCATAACCCCCGTCAAAGGTATTGTCTTCAATACCGTTCATATTCATGAAGCTGCAGGCCGAATAATCAACCATGTGATCAAGCCCAGCCTTGGCATTCAATCTTTTCGCTTTTCCCAGCTGGATTGTGTTGTTGTTAATCCCAACAACTTGAACACCGGCCTCTCGAACGACACGACGCATCGGGCCACCGATTCCACAACCGACATCAACCACCGTCATACCCTGCTTCAGGTCCAGCTTGTCGATCATCAATCGCTGATGGCGGATTTTGGAATCCTCCAAGGTCTCATGTGGCGCGAGGGGTGCGAAGTGCAGGGATTCACCCCAACTCCATGTCATTAGCTCGCTGTAAAGATCGTAGTAGTCCTTGACCAGCTTGGTGTGGTCGTAATCGCCCGAATCAACGGCTTCGGGCGTCGCTCGCTCCATCCAACCTTCAAAGTCTTGCACGCGACGGGCGACATTGCCCTCCCGGTACGCATCCCTGAGCCTTTTTGATAGCTTCCATGGCATGGTTTCTCCTCTCTCTCAGGTTTTGGAGGGGAGAATAGAGAACCCCGCTTCGCCGAGATTCCCGCTGAGATTAATCCCTTCCGTTCTCATTCGTCCCCAGAGGAAATGCTTTGAACTTGGGGTTTCTACCCAAATTATGAGGTGAGCCATGAGTTTAGGGAAAATTCAAATACCTCTTGGTGTAGTAAGGTAAGTGGAGACCATTCCGTGGATGGAGCAAACCCTGGCTACTCAGATTACCAATACTCTCCCAGCACACTCTCATGCGGTGGGAATCGGGTTCCTGATTTCGGCGACACGAAACTTGAGGTATTTTCGGGGATGACAGTTCGGAAGCGGATTGATTTTGATTTCCCCCTCTTTGGGTAGAATCTCCAGTTTAAAGTGGTAGGCAATGAGCATGAGGTTTACGGCAATCTGAAGGTCCGTATAACGACGTCCAAGGCAGGTGTGTGTACCCAAACCATATGGCATGTAGGCACCAGGCTGTGTATGCTCCGATCGCTCGGGTAAATAGCGGTCTATATCGAACTTGTAGGGTTCCTTGAAAAAATCACTGTTGTAATGAGTTGCGGTATGACCGATCAGAATCCGTGACCTCGAGGGTATTTCATATCCGTCAAAAACGCACCGATTCACAACGGCTCTCACCTGCCATGGAATCACGGGATACATGCGAGTAGCCTCCATCATGAGACGTAGAGTTATGTCCGTGTTTCTGGGACAGAAATCTTGATCTTCGGGAGTTCGTCCGTTCCCAAAAAGCTTCTCCGCTTCCTGGTAAATGGCATCGTGGATTTCCGGGTTTCGAATCATGCAGTAGAGTGCGAGGGAAATCCCCGAACCCAGATAAATGCTTGCAACCATGCCTGCAACAAACGAGAAGGTCAAATCTGTTTCCGACACAAACTGAGGATCATTCTTGTGAAGCTCCAGATACCCATCGGCAATATCCATTGGTTGGCCTTTACGCTGCCCAGGAGTGTGAGATGAAATGATCATCTCCTGAAATTCAGCCACACGCTTTCTATAGCGCTTCATTTTTCGCGTTTTGATCATGAATTTGGGGAATGCATTCATGGTGTGCACGATCAAAGCACGATGCTGAAAGTCCAGCAGTTCGTCTGAGAAATGTGAACAGTCCACATTGTAGACCAAATGTGAGACCTGATCACTCATGTACGATCTCAGTGTATCCATGACGGGCAACTCATCTCCTTCCTTCCATTTGCTCATGGATCTCCTACTGTGATGGTACATTTCTGGCAGCCTGCATCCAATCGCAGAACGAGAATAGACCCCCTTCAAGCCCTTACGCATCCTATAATGGTCAGCACCGTCTAGGCCCGGCAGAGTTCTTGTAGAACCAAATGCGTTTTCAAAGTCTTTGATATATTCCTTCGAGCGAAAATAAAATCGACCGTTTTTGTTGATCCACTGGTTTGCTTCCGCTCCCGTCATAAGGTACGTGGGAAACCCCTGCATCTTATACGGTAGTTTAATTACCGAACCATGTTGAGAATGAAGCCGATACAGCCCCCGCGGAATATATCCCCTGAGAAAGTCTCGATGCTTAAAGATTTCAAGGAATCCAATTTTTGGAATAGGTTTGGTTTTCGGGGCTTTTCGCCTTGGTTGGACAGCACTATTCTGCACTGCTGTAGCAACCGTTCGCCCCAGAAGATCTAGCTTGGATACCAATTCGATTCTCTCTAGAGACTCTTCGTAGTCTTCCTCTTCAAGCAGGATCTTGAACCCGCCACACGCATGGAGCAATGCGATAAGAATCGCATCCCGAGGATCTGGAAGAGTGTCATGTAAGATCACATCCAGAATTCTTGCCTTCGCTTCACGTCTTGACGAATCTAAATATGGATAGAGACCCGATCGTGAAACCGAGCGAGCCAAGCCAAAAAATTCGCCAGACTCGCGAACGAGAACTCCCCGGTCCACTAGGCGGTCGAACGAAGTAGAGACTACGTCATCAACCCGATTTGCGTTTTTCTCAATCCAAAATTGCGCATCGCGAACTTTGTCGGACATGGCAATATCTTGGATTGTAACATCAAGCAGTTTGTCTCCTGTCGGAGCAGCATCAATCAGGTAGAGCGACTCCAGATCCGTATCAATCCGCCCCTTAAGTGCAAGATCGGCGATGATCGCCCCAGCCATAACACACGAGAACTCCCAACCGGGCACGATCTCCAAGTAGCCAGTCTTTTCATCCAATGTCAGAAGAATCAATTCTTCGGCAAGACTGATCTCAGACGAGGTGTTGTTTTCGCTCATGATCTATTCTGTAGGGAGACTAAGGAAAACACTATTCAAATACTGGATTTGTAGGTAAGCATTATCCTCAAATTGGTTCCTTCTGGGTCAACGGAAATGCTTTGGCTCTATAACAACAATATACGTATTCACACCTAATACCGTGGCGTGGAATCATGTATCATGTGGGATACACACCTACGCGGGAATCCTCGTCAGGTAAGGCAGTTTGGGATTATGAATAAAATTGCTTGCAGTAGCGTCGGAATTTTCCAATTTCACCGTCCGACTTACACAGCCGCGGCTGCGGAATATATCGCTTATTCCGCCAGATATAGACATCATCCCTCACATCCTTCTCTTGCATAAGCAGGATGAATCTATTCATGAGACCGGTTCGAATATTCTGAGGTAGAAATCGTAGACCGACAATTGCCCGTTTTGGTTTACGCATCTGCTGTACCTGACTGGCCAGTACTAAATCAATGTGCTTCCCGTCTACAGGAGTTGCTAGCACATAAAAATTGATGTGCATATCAATGGACTTCTCGTGGATCTTCACGTTTGAGTATCCAAACCCATAGATTTGCGCTTTTGCGGTCACATCGAAATGAATCTTTACCCCAGCTACGTTCTGAGCACGAATGAAATCAAAGCTGCTCCTGAGGTAAGCACCATCTACTGCAAGCGGTTCAAACCGATAGACATTATCGTAGCCGTGCACGTACCGCAGATGAGCTAAATCAACCGAATTCTCCGTGGTTTCTTGAGGATGACCTGGAAACCGAATCGTCTTAAATGCCAGTTCACTCCACCGGCCCTCACTTTCGATACTCTCCGGAAGGTACCACTGTGGAGGGCGTCCATCAAGCCCCCACCAGGCAAAGATAATTCCATTGATGTCTCTCGTCTCGTACACCTTTAACCGTGCAGTCTTGGGGGGCGGGGCATACGGTGTGGCGGAACATCTACCGGTGACCTCAAACTCAAACCCATGAAACGGGCATACGAGACAACCGTCACGCACCATGCCGCCAGATTCTGGCCCCAGATCTGCTCCCAGGTGTGGGCAAAATGCATCTGCCACACACACACGACCTTTATCATCACACCAAACGACAATTTCTTCGCCCATCCAGGTTTTTCGGATCAGCTTTTCCTTTAATAGATGCTTGTGACTTGCTACGAAATACCAACCCTCTGGAAATGGGGATATACCATTAATCATGATCTGTATGTCATATTATTTGCCCAATGAAATTTCTATCATTATAGCAAAGAATTTCTTAGTCCGAAGTTCTGTGCAAAAATAGTGTTTTTATGCCAACTCAGGCTTTCGGTCTGATCCTGTGATACCCCAAATTGACCTACTCTTTAGGGGGAGAGTAGCAACAGCTATTGGAATCTATTGAAAAGATTCTGTTCTGTATGATCCGGCAGATCATTGCGATCAAATATAGAACCACGATCGTACTATACCCTACGGATTATGGAGTTCCTAGAGTCCAGACTTTATTTCTGGCCTTACAGGTGTGATCCTGGCACGATCGGATGCCCATTCAGGAAGTCCTTCGCTGCAAGAACCCGCTGCCCCGGAGCTTGTAGGTGTGTGATGGAAATTGCTCCAGTCTCGCAGGCAACCACGATGCGGCCATCCGATCTGATTACGGTCCCCGGGCTCCCTGTCCCCTCTGTAACATGGCTTCCCAGGATCTTCAGGTTACCTGATTTCCACGGAGTCCAGGCGCCAGGGTAGGGGGAGAGGCCGCGGCAGTGGTTGTGGACCTGATCTGCTGATTCGGTCCAACGAATACGGCAATCGTCCCGAAAAATTTTCGGAGCGGCAGTTGCGAGTGAATTATCCTGTGGATGCTCCTGTGCACGTCCAGTGGCGATTCGCATGGTTGTTTCCAGAACGGCACGTGCCCCAAGTTTTGCAAGTCGATCATGCAGGCTTCCCGCGGTCTCATCCGGCGGAACAGTGGTTGACCACTGAAGGATAATATTCCCTGTATCGACCGCAGGCTTCAGAAAAAAAGTCGTTACCCCGGTTTCAGTCACTCCGGCCATCAGGGCTCTGTTGATTGGAGCAGCTCCTCGAAATTTAGGCAACAGGGAAGCGTGAAGGTTAAATGCTCCGAGCTTTGCACATGTGAATACTTCAGGAGGCAGAATCCGGAATGCAACGATGATCTGGAGATCACAATTGAGGTTATTGATCTGAGCTGCAAACGCAGGATCTTTTACGGACTCCGGTTGAATGAGGGTCTCAATACCAAAACGCTGTGCAGCTTGCTTGACAGCGGTTGGTTGAAGTTTGCGGCCTCGTCCGCGCGGGCGATCCGGCCCGGTAACTACAGCAACAGGTCGGTAGCCATTCTCTACCAGTGCCCTCAGTGAGGGTACAGCAAAATCGGGAGTCCCCATAAAGACTACTCGCATATCAGTTTATTCTGCTTTGCTCATCAGTCAGGGACGCTTGAGGCCGGAGGGGGTCATACGATGGACAAGGCTTTCACGAAATGATCCCGATTAAAGATCTGCAGATCTTCCAGTCCCTCTCCTACTCCGATATACTTGACGGGCACTTTGAACTCATTCGAGATGCCGATAATAATGCCCCCTTTGGCGGAGCCATCCAGCTTTGTGACAACTAGGCCGGTCACATCCACGCTCTGTGTAAATTCCTGGGCTTGCCGCAGTGCGTTCTGTCCGATCGTGGCATCCAGTACCAGAAGCACTTCATGAGGCGCCCCAGCGAGTTGGCGGCCCATGACACGTTTTATTTTTGCAAGCTCATCCATGAGCCCCGTTTTGGTATGCAGGCGACCTGCAGTGTCAATAATAGCGACGTCTGCGGAGCGATGAACTGCTGATTGGACCGTGTCGAATGCGACGGCTGCGGGATCCGCCCCGTGTGATTGCTTGATGATGTCAGCCTGTGCGCGATAGGTCCAGATCTCAAGCTGCTCAATCGCTGCGGCCCGGAAGGTATCCCCGGCACCAATGAGCACACTTCGGCCTGCCTGTGTGTAACGCCATGCAAGCTTTCCTATGGTTGTAGTTTTTCCCACACCGTTGACACCGACCACCATGATCACATGGGGATGGTTCTTGAGCGGAGTATCAAAATCTGTAGGGTGTGCGGGCAGATTTTTTTCAAGGAGTTCGGCAATTTCCTGATTGATCAGTGTCCGCAACTCATCGGATGAGGTGTATCGGTCTCGCGCCGCTCTTTTTTCAATCCGGCTGACAATTTCGAGGGTGGTATTGACCCCCACATCGCTGGTGATCAGAGCTTCCTCAATGCCATCCAGCACGGATTCGTCAATCTTACGTTTCCCTTTGATGATACGGCCGATCTTTCCGAAGAGGCCATCCCGGGTTTTTTTCAGTCCAGATTCCAGGCGATCTTGGTCCTGAGTCTGTGAGCGTTTACTAAACCTCATGTGATTCATTGGGGCGATTTCGTAGGCGTAAAAGCCGAACCGCATAAATTAGAAGCGAGAGCCCAAGAAGCCCAATGGTTGCCCAGATCGCTATATCCATAACGATTTGATCTGCCTTCAAAAGTGCAAGAATAAACGTGATTCCAATTGCAGTTGCTGCAATCTTGCCGGGAAGATTACTCATTTGCACATGTCCGAGATGACGTGTTAGAAAAAAACCACCTGTTACAATCAGCAAATCACGCAGAATGATGGCTCCCAGAACCCAAAAGGGCAGCAAGCTTTTCCACACGAGTGCAACCCCCAGCAGGGCGGCAGAGATCTTGTCTGCGGCTGGATCTAGGATCTTGCCCCACTCGGATACGGTGTTTGTGCGGCGAGCAACCTGGCCATCAAGCAAATCCGTAAGCCCGGCTGCAAGGATCAAGACCAAGCTCCAGGTTACGGGCCCATCCACAAGAATAACCATCGCCGCCGCGCCAGAAAGTGGGACACGAGAAATGCTGAGTATGTTGGCCGGTGTCCAGTAGGGCCCCTGCATGGAGAAGGATGACAAGATTGTGCAGTTGAGACCGCGTGGTACGAAACCACACTTAAAAAGGTACCATAACGGCAATCCAATTCGAAACATATAGGACTTCAAAGGGTAACGAAGTCCAGTTTCAGTTATCTACCGCGCACCATGACCGCACCATCGGCTCGGACCCCTTGGATAGAAACATTGACTCCCGAAACGGCTTCCGCACTCG
>JAPPBZ010000240.1 GCA_026702635.1 Bacteroidota bacterium | reverse complement strand
CTTGGGGATGGCTGCACTACTGAGCAAAGCAGCCGATGTAGAAGGGATGAACGTGGGAGTTATTCTGAGTGGCGGGAATGTCGGCCTGGATCAAATGCAATCCTATCTCGGTGCGACCTGATTTAATCCGTAAGCTCTGACCAACGCCACGTCTTTAGCACATCAATACATCCATGGGCAGTACGATCATACTGTAGCGGTGTGACTGATACATATCCATTTTCGAGGGCCCCAGTATCGGTGTCGTCACCTGTATCCAATACATTCATCATACCGCGGTACCAGTAATAAGACCTGTTTGAGGGGTCCGTTCGCCCAACGAAGCCCTCTTCCCATCTTGATCGGGCCTGTCGGGCAACCTGTATGCCTCTAATTTGAGCCTCGGGTATAGCGGGAATATTTGCACTGAGAACAACACCTCTCGGTAGTTGGCTTCTGAGCACTTTCTGTGCGATCACCTTGGCATAGTTACCGGCAGGAGAATAATCAGCATCCGGATCTTTCGAGTCAAGACTAAAGGCAATGGAGTCAATCCCATTCACCGACGATTCTGTTGCCGCACTGATCGTACCTGAATAGATTACGTTAATTGCGATGTTGGAACCTCTATTGATACCACTGACCGCCAAGTCCGGTTTACGATGCAATAACTCATGCAATGCCAGCTTCATACAATCACAGGGGGTCCCAGTAATGCCTAAAGCCCGAATATGACTTAGCTCGTCCCCAAAGTTGTAGGTCTCTACCCGAATAGGATGGTCCAGGGTAATCGAATGTCCCACTGCAGTTTGATCATCAAGTGGAGCCACGACCATTACATCTCCCACCTCATCCATCGCTTTCGTTAATGCACGAATACCAGGGGAAGTAATCCCATCATCATTCGTAACCAAAATCAGCGGTCGGCGGCGAGAGCTAATCATGTTCCTAATTCTTGATGAAAAGCCACAAACTAATAACTCTCCTCGGATGATGGAAAAGAATGACTCCGCACATCTTCCACATAATTCTTAACAGAGTCTGAAATCGAATCTATTAGATTCGCATAGCGGCGGACAAAACGTGGATGAAAATCATCATTTAACCCCAGTGCATCGTTGATCACCAGTATTTGACCATCACATGCATTCCCCGCTCCAATACCAATCGTCGGAATGCTCAATGACGCCGAGATCTCTCCAGCTAATTTAGCAGGAATTTTCTCTAACACAATAGCAAAGCAACCCGCTTTCTCAAGCGCAAGTGCATCCTGCCGGAGTTGATCGGCCTCCTCTGGCTCTCTGGCACGCACCTTGTAAGTCCCAAATCGGTAAATGCTCTGAGGAGTCAACCCTAGATGACCCATGACCGGGATCCCTGCCTGAAGAATCCGCTCCATCGTGGGCACAACAGCCGTTCCCCCCTCTATCTTTACTGCATGCGCCCCTGCCTCCTTCATCACACGAATTGAGGAAATCAATGCTTCTTTGCTGTTCCCCTGATAGGCGCCAAATGGCAGATCCACAATGACAAGAGCTCGCTTTACGGCTCGAACGACACACTGAGCATGATAAATCATGTGCTCTAGCGTGATCGGAAGAGTCGTTTCGTGTCCGGCCACGACATTCGAAGCCGAATCCCCTACCAAGATAGCATCTACACCTGCACGGTCTAATATGCGTGCCATGGTGTAGTCGTATGCCGTAAGCATCGCAATCGGGATGCTGGCATCCTTCAACTGGCGGAACGTCTGGGTCGTAACCCGCCTAACGCCTTCCATGAAAATGGGGGTCTATTTCGTTGGAGGCGGTTTGCAAAAGTCCTTTAGTTGCCTGCAGACTGCATCGCCGCATCAACATCAATCCCTAACTCCCGAGCAACCTCAAGAGTAATATCTGTAATCCGATCTTCGTTCACATAGAGCAGGATCGGCTGCGCCGGTCCCGCCTGGGTGCGAAGTACGAGATCAAGATTTTTCTCCGCGGCAATCGTTTGGATGGCTGTATCCACCTGCTGATAGATAGGCCCCATGAGGTCTAGTTCACGCTGGACCAGCTCCTGCTCCAATTCTGCAGCTTTGCTGCGGAGTTCCTCTTCCAAAGAAATCAGTTCCTGCTCACGTTCCTGTCGGCGCTCCTCTGATAATAGAGCCCGCTGCGTTTGATAGCGCTCTACTTTGCCACCAAGATCTTCCTGCATACTTTGAAGAATCCGTTGTCCACTTTCCAGCTCCGCCTGCAGTTCCTCCTGGATTGTTCGAGTTTGGGGCATATTCGAGATCAGTACCTCGTGATCCGTGTAGCCAATCCGCAGGGCTGGAAGCTGTTGTGCCTGTGAGGCAGTTGCAAAACCAAGAAATAACACAGCGAAAAGAAAACCACTGCTGCGTTTAAGCGAAATGAGTCGCATTAGATTATTTTAATTTAAAAGTGTGAAGCTTACCGCCCAAGATTGGTACGGGTGATATCAATGCCCAACTCCTCGAGAACGAGATCTGTAATGTCGAGCTTTTCATTCGTGTATAAAAAAACAAAATCGCCGCCTCGGTCAAACACATAATCATAACCCTCCGCTTCTGCTACCTCCTCAATCGCAATCAGAACTTTTTCCTGAATCGGACGCAGGATCTGCTCTTGCTGCTCAAATAACTGTCCTTCCGGCCCGAAATATTGCCGCCGTAAACGCTCCAGTTCTTCTTCTGCTGCAATGATTTCGTTTTGTTTTTGCTGACGTGACTCGGCAGTGTATAACAGTTCTCGAGCCTGGTATTCCTGGAACATCTCATCCAGTCTGTCCTGACGCTCGGCGAGATCCTGTTCCCACTGTTCGGCAACCCGGTCCAAGGACTGCTGTGCCGTTGAGAACTCTGGATAATTGTCGTAAATCAGGTCCGAATCAACGTAGGCGATTTTTTGCTGTGCGAGAACCGCAGTAGCGGTCCACACGAAAATCAACCCGAAACTGAATAGCGTTCTCATTACGTGTGACGATTTGTATATAAATCTAGTTGAATCCCTGGCCAAGTGTAAACTGGAAAAACCACTTTCTTGAACCATCATGGTTTGATTGCTGACCTGAGATCGGTGCAAACTCATCAAAATTATACCCATATGCAACTTCCAGCATTCCTAATATCGGCAGGAATAAACGTGCGCCTACACCAGCCGAGCGATAAAGTTGCCGCGGATTGTACGTTTGAAACGTATCCCACGTGTTCGCAGCGTCCATGAAAAGATAGGGTGCCGCGGTGAGTTGTGGAGTTTGAACGGCAAGAACACGCAACTCCGACGTGAATTTATTCAACACACGTCCACCAACTGCTTCCTCACCGCGACGGGGACCAAGTACCCGGGCAGGATACCCGCGCATATAGATAATATCCTTCCCAAAATTGTTTCGATATCCCTGGACATCAAAGGGTGATCCACCGACAACATAGCGTTCGAATAGCACATCCCCACCAGTGAGTGAGCCGATATAACCAAAGTCTGCTGAAAAACTCGCGGTGAGTTTCCTCAAGATCGGCGCATTCCAACTCGTGGTGAGCTTCCATTTGTGATACTGTATAAAATTCTTTATCGGTAGGGCCAATTCCCCTGAAAGCAGAAATGTCGAGCCTGCCGTCGGGAAGACTGGATGATCCACCGAACTCCGCGACAATGCCTGACGCACCGTGACCTGTTGGCTCCGCCCAAGTGGAAGAACTGACGTATAGTTCCGGTTTGAATAGAACTGATATCCCAATGATGTACTGGTACTGAACTTATCATCTGGCCACCTCAGTCGCTGTTCATAGAAGACACGTGCATTGGTATTTGCAAACCCAAGATCCCTGTCATCCTCATCATCTTCGCCAAAGAAGCTATACCCGTAAAACCCCAATCCACTGAATCTCGAATGCGATACCTGAAAGCCAACCGGGGTTGGCTTGCCACGTAGCCAAGGCTCGGTAAAGCCAAGAGAATAACTCTGGTATTGTCTACCACTGGTCTGAAGGCTGACAGAAAGCTGCTGACCATCCCCGGAAGGTAGTGGTCGCCAGGCCCCAGGCTTAAAGAAATCCTGTACACTGAAATTGTTGAACCCGAAACGCAGCATTAAAATCACTCCCCATCGGCCATACGTACCACTAAGCTCCAACTGATCACTGCCAACCTCTTCAAGGTTGTAGGTTAGGTTCACTTCCTTTTCCTCTGTATCCAAATCAATAGAGGGCCCTGCCCCAAGCTTTTCTTGATCGAAATATTTCAACTGGGACAATCGCCGGATCGTCTCCTGGATCAACTCCCTGCTGAATGTCTGCCCAGGGATGGTATACAACTCCCGGCGCACAACATGCTCTTTGGTCTTGTCGTTTCCGGCTATTGTGATCTCTCCAAAATTGAAAATATCTCCCTCGTAGAGGTCATAGTAAAGATCCAATGAATCTCCCTCCAGAACCCGCACTTCAGGCTCTACACGAAAGAGCATGTGTCCCCGGTTCATGTACAGGCTTGATACGTCACTACTCGCCTGATTACCGTGCAGGTTTTGCTCAATCCGTTCGGAGTTGTAAGTATCCCCCGGCTCGACCCCTAAAGCAGACGATAATACTTCATCAGGATAGATCGTATTTCCTTCCCACTCCACGTTTCTTATATGATATTGCGGTCCTTCATGGAGCTCGAGAGATACAACCATTCCCGGCTTTTCCCCTGAAGTATCCAGCCATACAGAGTCCTTTAGCACTCTGGCATCGTAGTATCCTTTCGAGTTAAAGTGATTGATGAGATTCACCTTGTCCTCCTCGTAAAGCATACGATCAAACCGAGCTTTGCGCCAAAAGAAAATCGAACGTCTAGGCTTTGTCTTTTTGAGCTTCCGGCGTACGGATCGACTACTGATATTTTCGTTTCCTGAGACCAGAACCTCCCGGATCCTCACCTTCTCACCCTGATCAATTGCAAACTCAAGGTTGACTGTATTTTCGGGGCCTGGAGTCCGGTTCACCTCCACCTCTGCAAGCATGAATCCTTTCTCTGCAAAATGATCTCTGATCACCTGGATGGATCGCTCCAGGTCCGCAGGTCGAACACGTGTTCCCTTAAACAATGTGACCTTATCCTCAAGCTTCCGCCGATCCTTCTTTTTAATTCCTGAAAATGTAAACTCTGCTAATTGTGGCTCTTCCGTAAGCTGAATCAGTAGAAAAACACCGTTACCTGCCCGGCGCTCTTCTACGATCTTCACATCTGAAAAAACACGCAACCTGTAAATACTCCGTATTGCTTCAGAGATCGCAGGATCCCCCGGTAGAACCACGGTTTGCCCCACGGCCAACCCACTGCTTCGAATCGCAAAACTTTGCATAGTTTCCCCCTCTACTCCCTCAACAGAGATTCCCAGAATCTCAAGCTCTTCGGGAACAGAGGGGCGATTATTGGCCAATAAGCTTCCAGAAAGCCCCTGGGCTGCGACGGTATTGACACTGACAGTTAAAATGAAAAGCAGAAGTGTGGTGCGCATCACGATTCGATCAGGAAAGGAATGAGAGTATTGTAGCGCAGCTTTATAGAACCCCTTTGGCGGGGTTCTTGTTTCTGCACTACCCATAAACGAAGAGAATCTGCTCGTTCGTACAAATCGCTTACAGCCTCAGTTATTCTGCCCCAGCCTCTGTTTCATCAACTTGGCAGACTACGGGCTCTACTTCACTGGCCTCATTACCCCGGGAACTGAATGCTCGGATGACATCGTTGGTAATCAGGAATGCCATCAAAATCAGTAAAAGGATCATTCCCGCCTGTTGCAGGAAAATCCGCACTTTGAGAGGCGGCTCCTTGCGGGTAAATAATTCGTAAAAGAGGAACATTAAATGCCCTCCATCTAAAACGGGGATCGGCAGAATATTTACTATTGCCAGGGTGATCGAAAGCATGGCCACGATAAACCAAAACGGGCGTGCTCCACTGCTTGCCGCCTCTCCGATCACATTCGCCACCATCACCGGCCCTCCCAGGTTATCCCGAACACTCTCCTTGCCTGAAACGATCCGCCACAAACTGGTGGTGATCGCTTGCGTGTTCTCCCCGGTATCCTTCAGTCCAATCCCCACTGACTCGATCAGTCCATGATCGACCTGTGTCCGTGCGACACCGATCCCAATCACATAATCACATCTCGGGTTCATGACCGGCACCACCACGGCCTCATATGCAACCGAGCGCTGCCCCTCATCCCGTTCCCATGCAACCAGAAGCGAATCCCCGCCTGAAGTGTCAATATGATCAATCAAGTCCAGCCAGTACTTCACGGGGCTTTGGTTCACGGCGGTGATACGGTCACCCACCTGCAATCCAGCCAATTCCGCAGGCATTCCTTCCGCAACGGACCCAAGCGTACTGGGCCAGGCATAGATCCCCAGTCCATAGAGTCCTCCGGCTTCCAGCTCCTGGACTCGGGTCATCAGGTTTCCCGGTGCCGGAAGCGTCAGAGTCTGGCCATCCCGCTCCACTTCAAATGCAAGTTCGTCCGTCAATATTGAATTCAGAGGAATGTCAGGGCCACCCGGCTCGTAGATGTATTCCCCAATTGCGAGTAGGCGATCTCCGGTCTGCATCCCAACATCGACGGACGCAACCGAACTGTCCGCGACAAAGATGGTCCCGTCTTCCGTGTGTGCATAATTACTGGTCCCAAACGCCCACGTGAGCGCAAAAAAGATGACGAAAGCCAGAACCATGTTCATGATCACACCTGCGCTGATGACAATCATGCGCTGCCAGAGAGGCTTTGATCGAAATTCATCGGGTTGCGGCTCCTCGTCTTTGAAGTCCGTATCCAGACTTTCGTCCACCATGCCAGCAATTTTTACGTATCCTCCGAGCGGCGTTATCCCCAGAACATACTCGGTCTGACCAAAACGCTTCTTCAATATGTTTGGGGGAAATCCGATCGAAAAGCGATCCACCCGCATACCGAATGCCCTCGCTGCCCAGAAATGACCCAACTCGTGCACAAACACGAGAATCATCAGGGCCGGAATAAATGTGAAAAGAATCCAGAGAATGCTCACAGCAGCACCAAAATTTATTGCTCGGCTACGGTATACTTCACAGCGTGAAGGTGTTCCGTCCGGCCGCATCCAACACGTAGCGGCGGGTAAGCTGATCTACATGTACTACCTCCTCGTACGTGCTCAAAACCGGGCCAGACAGTTCGCTGAGTGCTCTTTCGATCATATGCGGGATCCCCATAAAGCTGAGCTTCTCTTTCAAAAAAAGATCTACGGCCGCTTCATTGGCAGCATTTAAGACGGCGGATGCATTCCCTCCCGCCTCTAACGCCTCCATTGCCAGACGTAAACAGGGGAATTTTTTCAGGTCGGGTGGATGGAATTCCAGCGACTGGGGACGAGTCCAATCTATACGCCCTTCGGGGAGTGACCACCGATCCGGGTAACTGAGTGCATACTGAATGGGCAGCCTCATATCCGGCAAGCTGAGCTGCGCTTTCACCGATCCATCTTTGAATAATACCATGGAGTGGATGATGGACTGTGGGTGTACGACAATATCGATCTGTTTCTCTGTAAGCCCAAACAGCCAATAGGCTTCAATCACCTCTAGCCCCTTATTCATCATTGTGGCCGAGTCAATGGTTACTTTGGGCCCCATATCCCAATTAGGATGTTTGAGTGCCTCCTGGGGGGTAATTTTGTCAAGCATGTGGGGCGCACTGTTCCAGAAAGGGCCTCCAGAGGCAGTGAGAAGGATTTTCTCGACATTATTGATCCCGCCGTCTTCCAGGCATTGAAACACTGCGGAGTGCTCGCTATCAACGGGGATGATCGTGGCGCCATGGGCCCGGGCCGCTTCCATTGCAAGATCCCCTGCAGCAACCAGGGTTTCTTTGTTTGCCAGTGCCAACGCCTTCCCCGCAGTCAGAGCGGACAAGACCGACTTTAGTCCCGCAACTCCCGTGGCGGCTCCCAGCACGATATCCGCTTTCGGGAGCGTTGCACACCTGCATACCCCCTCCTCGCCTTCAAGTACCTGAATCCCCGTGCCCTGGAGTTTTTTCTGAAGTTCTGCAAACTTGGACTCATCTGCCACAGCAACAACTTCTGGAGAAAATTCATAAGCCTGGCTCACTAAAAGATCGATACTCCGATTGGCAGAGAGTGCTACCACGCGTAATCGCTCCGGATGTCTCCGAACAATATCCAGGCACTGCGTCCCGATAGATCCAGTCGAACCTATAATACTGATACCACGCTGCTGCTCAGTCATTAACTGTGATTCCCCTTATCTTGGAGCACCTTAAAATACGGCCTAGCACTCTCTTAACACTTACGAGTTCACGGCTCCGATGCGTCTCTTTTTTATTTACTGGTTCTGCACATGTGCCTTGACCAGCGTGGTTCTGGCTCAGCCTCAACGCGCGGATCGAACCCGTCCGGTTTCTCAAGAGGA
The DNA here is from genome assembly GCA_026702635.1 of Bacteroidota bacterium. GTDB lineage: Bacteria > Bacteroidota > Rhodothermia > Rhodothermales > Bin80 > Bin80. The sequence goes on along the minus strand of JAPPBZ010000240.1, from coordinate 318 downwards.
ACAGCTTGACGACAATGCCAACTCACGGTATCTGCTCGCACTGGGGTATTTGCGGGGGATGCAGTTTGATCGGGCCATCGCAATCTTGCGAGAGTTGCATCATGAATACCCTGAGCACAAAACCATCTTTGACACACTCAAGGAATCTTATATCAATACTAAACAATATCAAGAGGCCATCTTACTGCTTGATGATGCGATCGCCCGCAGCGATGAAATTCGGAAGATGCCGCTTGAAGTGGAGCGAGCTCAGCTGTTATACCTCGGTGGAGATGAGCCCGCAGCATTAGATTCCTGGTATTCAGCGGTCGAATCTGC
>JAPPBZ010000202.1 GCA_026702635.1 Bacteroidota bacterium | reverse complement strand
GGAAGGACAGGCATATGCCTATAATCAAAGGCTTGATGGGATCGACTTGGCGATGTGAGTTGTCATGATTCCGTACGAATCTTACGGAAAGAGGATTGAACATTGCGGATCAAGTCGTAGAGCGGATCACATGTGTGCCACTGCCCGCCATGCGTGAATTGCCATCGGGAGGCGTGCATTCATCCACAATCTTTACGCGGACCTCCGTGTCGAATGTGGCAGTGTTGCCCGGCTGCAGGGGCGGTGTACATAAACACACCTTGAATCAATCTTCTTCAGTGAGATTTGGAATTGTTCCATAGTGTGCCAGCATGGACCAGAAAATTCGATTTCCAATCCCCATTCCGTAATGATCGACATAACGATAGCTTCGGAGAATCTCCTTGATAAGCCCATTACGAGTCACTCTAACAATACCCTCTTTCATTTTTTCCACGATCACTTCGTTAGGAGGGGGCTCGGGAGAAATGATCTCTTGTCGTCTATTTTCGCGAGCAAGTCTGAATTGAGCAAAAATTTCTGCCATTCTTGTATTTCTACATCGCGCGAAATCGGTCGTTCCAGAATCACGCGAAAGTAGTTCTCAATTCGATCTATGTCTAAGTCATCCAGTCCCATATCTGGGACCAAATTGGTTTCATAATTGACTAGTCCAGAAGATTGATATAGTCTTCCCTCCTCTTCACCTGTTGCTTATCGCGAGGTGCTGCCGGCACAGATATAGGTGATCTAAGAATTACCTGAACTGACCCCCTGGCCTGAATTTCCGTGTGCCACGTAAATATGAGAGGATATTGTCAATGACTTAGCCTACAACATATTGTAACTGTATGAGGGATGGAGGTAGGTCCTCCACAATCGCTGTACAGGCGGGGGTTGTAAACCACCCACAGCTGCGACATTTAAGGGTTGTCGTGGTGAGCGTGAAGGGAAAAGGTAGGTATCGAACCCTATCAGAGGTGAATCAAAGAGTCGAATGCAAATGAACCATTGATTTCGCCCCGTGAACTCTCACAGAAAACAAATCACTCCCAGATGGGCAAAGGGCAACGAGCCTATCTCAATTCTTCACACTATTCAGAGAAATTGGAGTAAATTATGCCTCGGAATCGTAAGAGAATTGAAAGCAAAAAATGAGTTTTGCAAGAACCTCTCTAAGACTACTAATTTTTGTCAATCATGGTCAAGTATTCTGCATGTCTTTTTCTCCTGCTTATTCCTGCATATTTTGCAGTTGGACAGGATGCCCCGCGCCCTACAGAAACAGTAAAACTTCTGGTTCCCCGACTGGAAATAGCCCCCGAAATAGACGCCCAGTTGTCTGAGTGGAAGGACTTGGCGTTCACGGACGGTGTCTGGGATATTTATCGCCTCCGCCATACATTCTGGTATGATGATGGTCGGCGGAACCGGCTTACAGATCATGGCAATGAACCACATCCTGAAGATGACTTGCAGGCACGTTATTATGTCGCCTGGGATTCGGAGTACCTGTACTTCGGAGCCGAAGTCAAAGATAATGTGAACGATGTAGATGCTCCAGGGCAAGAGCCACACGCCTGGTATTTGCGGGACAGCATTTGCTTTTTTGTTGAAGCTCCCCGAGATGAGGCTCCAGAATACTTTGGGCATGGGGACAACGCGTTTTGCTTTGTTGCAGATGCGACGCGGCCGGACTATGCAGCTTGGTGGCGCCATGGAACAGCAACGGACCGGTACGTGGAAGAACCGATCCCTGCAGAGGCCGTGTCGTATGCCTTTGAGTTTAATCCCTGGGGGACGGGAGAGGCAGATTTTGTATTGGAGGCGCGGGTTGAGATGGCATCTACATTGGGGGTAAGTGACTCACGCTGGAGTCCCCCAAACGTTGGAGATATCTACGGACTGGAAATCGTACACTGTGATCCAGACGGCGGACCGTATGGGGGGCATTTTATGATTTATGGGACTGGAGATGATGATGCTACATGGGGGCGCATGATACTCACGGGTCCTCAAACCCCCATTGAGCGGCGAGCCGAATAACGGTATGCTTCATTCTCACTATATTCTATCCGCACTAACTCAGAGATACTCTTATGTCATCAAGATTCCTACTTGTAATATCCTTCGCTCTATTTACACTTTCAGCCAACGCACAGGACAATGTTGCTTCCTTTGAGGGGCGTTGGACACTACATTTACCTGGGGGAGCGGGTTGGCTTGAGATTACCCATGACCAAGGCAATGTAGATGCGTCGCTACTTTGGTATGGGGGCAGTGTTCTTCCAGTAGCCAGTGCAAACATTACCGGTGATCAATTGATTGTGACAAGGACACAAACAGTTAAGAGAGACTTGGCGGATGGGAGCCAGCGAAATCTCATCTTTACGAACACGCTCACACTGCGGCCTGAGGGGGATCGTCTGGTAGGCAAGGCTAAATTCCCGGACCATTCTGGAATCGGCAGTCGGATCATCGAATTTGAGGCGGAGCGAATCCCGGAATTGCCACCTGCACCGGACCTATCACAAGCAGCCTACGGCGATCCGATTGAGCTGTTTAATGGCACGGATCTCACCGGATGGAGTCTGATCAATGATGAGCAGGTGAATGGTTTTAAGGCGGAGGATGGTATGCTAGTCAACGATCCGGTGCAGCCCGGCAACGGTGAGTATATCCGTTACGGGAATCTTCGCACGGATGCAACCTTCGAAGATTTTCGTCTCACGCTGGAAGTAAACATTCCCGAAGGCAGCAATAGCGGTGTCTATCTCCGGGGGATTTATGAAGTCCAAGTGGCAGACACCTATGGGATGGATGCAGACAGCCATCATATGGGTGCACTCTACAGTAGAATTCAGCCGGCGGCCACCGTGGAAAAGGCTGCGGGCGAATGGCAGTCTATGGATATTACGCTCTATCAGCGTCATCTCACGGTCATTTTAAATGGCACCACAATTATTGACAATCAGCCGGTTCTCGGGGTGACGGGCGGGGCGATGACCGCAGACGAAGCTGCACCGGGTCCCATTTATCTTCAAGGTGATCATGGCCGTGTTCTATACCGAAACCTTGTCTTAACTCCAATCTTGTAACCTTATCCCTTATCAACCATGGCTCAGCGTTTTTTAGTTTCCAGACGAGATTTTATGCGTTCCAGTGCAATTGGCACAGCCGGGCTCGCGATGGGAGCCCGACCATCTTTTGTTGCTCCAAGTGACCGAATTACGGTCGGTATGATTGGCGCAGGTGCCAGAGCGCATGGACTGGTTGAGTCTCTCAAAGCATTTCCTGAGGTTGAAATCGTAGCTGCTTGCGACGCCTACACCGGCCGCTTGGAGCGTATGAAGAGGCGCACGAATGGCACGGCAAAAACCATGGCGGACTACAGAGAGATCATCGCTCGGGACGACATTGATGCGGTTGTGATTTCCAGTCCTGATCACTGGCATTACCAGCATTCGGTTGACTCGTTGAATGCAGGCAAGCATGCATATATCGAAAAGCCTATGACCTACTCCATAGAAGAAGGGGCGGGCATTATTGAGGCTCAGAGAAGAAATAATCTTGCTGTACAGGTGGGTAGTCCCGGACCAAACGGTGTACTTGTTCAAAAGGCACGTAAGATGATCAAGGAAGGTAAGCTAGGACAGGTCACGATGATCCGTGCAAGCACCAATCGCAATACTGCTTCCGGTGCATGGATTTACCCAATCCCCCCAGATGCTTCCCCTGAGACGGTAGACTGGGACTTATTCCTCGGCTCTGCTCCCAAGCGGCCTTATAGTCCTGAGCGATTCTTTCGGTGGCGATGCTACAAAGATTATTCGGGTGGTTTGTCTACCGATCTGTACGTTCATACATGTACGACCATCAACTATGTGATGGATGCCAAAATTCCTGAAAGTGTGATGGCCATGGGGGATTTGTACCGGTGGATCCACTCCCGGGACGTGCCGGATACGATCAATGCATCACTGAAGTATCCTGATGGCTTTATGGTAAATCTCAGTGGGACGTTTAACAATCAGGGAGGCAATTCGGGTGGCATGCGGATTCTGGGAACTGAGGGATCCCTGGTGTTTGGAGGCGGGCTACGCTTTATTCCCGAGCGAGTCAATGAGAGCAATGGCTGGATCACCGAAAGTTGGCCGAAGGCCTTGGCAGATGCGTACATTGCAGACCCTGCAACTCGCCATGAAGAAATGCCTTCGAGTCGCCCCCAAGCGACACTTGCTGGCGAGGAAGTCTATTATCCAGAGGGTGAATCTTCCATGCATGTACATATTCGAGAATGGATTGACGCGATTCGCAATGGTAGTGCTACGAAGGAAGATGCAGAGGTAGGGCATCACGCCGCTGCATGTGCACATATGATCAATGCTTCAATTGAAAAAGAGAAGATGGTCAAGTGGGATGGGAAAAATCTGAAAACAAACTAGCTCGGCCTCGGCAGGAAAACCGCGGTACGTATTCTGTGGGGTAAAAGAGTAGGGCTTGGGTCCGTCTGGAATGGTTGCAACCGTCGGGCCACATGCGCAGTTGCGCAACGTGCCAGGTTACTCTTCACCGGGTGGGATGAGTTTATACCGAAGAATCAACGGGTTGCCGTAGTTCCCGTCGGAGAGCATTTCGTTTTCACCAACTGCATAGAAGTGTCCATTCCCAGCTCCTTGCGGATAAACAGAAGTGATCGTGCTGCGTGCCGGAAAGTGTCCCGAATTGCTGGAGATGCTTAGACCGAGTTGTCGATCCGCGTTAATATCGCCAGAGTGCCACTGACTTTCCAAGTCTGAATAGGATACCATTCGGGTTGATCCATCCAGTGCAAAGACCGCAATGGTAGATGGATATTCTTTCTGCCGCCTTCGCATGTTAATGTCATGTGGGGGAGCATCGGGCAGATCCTCGGGCCTCCACTGGAAAAAATCAGGTCTGTATTGGATTTCAGACGAACTGGGTCGGACAGGTATCGCGTCCATACTTTCGGCATAAACATAGTATGGTCCATCGTCAAAGCAATCAATAGTTCTTCCCCGCTGCCCTGCATAGTTCATATTCAGAGAAATCAGGCGTGGTGGCTCAATGAGGATTTCTTCAATTTTCTCAAGCATTGGCGAATACACATTGGCCTTGGCTTGCTCCTCAGTCCAGACCTGTTGTGCAAATATGGAGTCTTCCTGTATGCAAATTGCCTTTGCGTAGGGCATCAACATTTTAGTGTTGGCATAACAACTCCCGTCCATTTTAAAGACAACGGCTGGCCCTGCGAATTGCATGGCTACTACGTGTTCATTCCCGAGGAATCTGGTGCTCCACGGGTAGAAATGCACATCATGCGACAGACATGCAAACGCGGAATAAGATTGTAGATGGTCACCTGACGAAGAGAATAGATGCGTTATATCAGCCTGATGGTCCGTAACTAGAATCTCGCCACTTGGGTTGACATCAATAAATGCTATCTGTCCAATTAGGATAGCTGAGTCCAGCCGCACTGTATCCTCTAGCACGAATAATTCGTCGAAGGGTACGGTTGGTGAGCGGACTGTGTGTACTGCTGACTCCTGCGAACGGCAACCCGCCAACAAAAAGACCACTAAGTAGACCAATAGTGGAGTCGGAGTACTATTTCGCATGGATAATTGCCAGCCTGGATCCACATGGAGCAGCTTTAGAGGACAATGTTAAATTCGGTAGTGGAGTCTGGAAGTATCTCTACAGACAACTCAAGCCTATAACCCGGTGCTGTGACAACCAATCTGTGCGAACCCGGCGGAATTCGATGCAATACGTAAGATCCATCTAATGCTGTTGCCGCTCCCGAATTTGATCCGTCAATTTGTAGAGTAGCTTGACCAATGGGATTGCCATCAACGTCCCGAATGAAACCCTCAATGCTCCCAGTTGACTCTTCCATCTGTGAACGTTTCAACGAAGTGGGGTCCTGAGACATTGAGCCTGACATGCCATTTGAACCCAACGTATGTTCAGAGGCACTATTATCTTGAATTACAGTTTCCTCGGGGTTTTGACAACTGACCTGAAGAACGAGAAAGATGGTCAAAATGTGAACCAAGTAGTATCTGGTCATGATGATTGATGTATCAGGGATTACTTTACTGAATGGTGCTGCCAAAATACTTCAAGATCGCGACCAGAACAACTTATTGGACTACTCTGTGTCAAACACAAATATGGCATCTATTCCCTCTCTCCTGCAGCTGGTATTGGCCACGCGGAATACTCACAAAGCAGCCGAACTGAAACTACTTCTAGGCTCTGCATCCGTTGAGACTCTTGATTTATCCGCTTTTCCAGGCGCTCCTCCAGTACCTGAGACCGCTTCCACCCTCAAAGGAAATGCAACACTGAAAGCCTTAAGTGCTCAACGGCATACCGGACTTTGGGCACTCGGGGACGATACCGGTCTATATATCGATGCGCTGGACGGGCGACCCGGTGTACACTCTGCCCGCTTTGCAGGTGAACAGGCGGATGCGGAAGCGAATCGCACTCTGGTGCTTGAGCTACTCGCCGACAAGTCAGATCGTACGGCCCGGTTTAGTACCGTATTAGCCTTGGCACATCCTGAAGGCGTTCATTACTTTGAAGGACATCTCAGTGGATATATTGCACGATCTGCCCTGTCTACCCAAGGATTTGGCTATGAGTCAATCTTTATTCCAGATGGGTTCAACATCAGTCTCGCGCAGCTATCCAGAGAAGAGAAAAACAAGATCAGCCACCGGGCACAGAGTGCGACCAGACTGGTGAACTTTATCAATAATCTATAGGCTGGATGATTGCTCTCATACAACGTGTCCGAAAAGCTTCAGTTATTGTGGATGATGTCACAGTTGGGAGCATTGGCCGAGGACTGCTCATCTTCCTGGGAATTCATTCTCAGGACCGTCTAACGGAAGCAGATTGGCTGGCACGCAAGTGTACAAGCCTTCGCATTTTCCCCGATGATGCCGGACAAATGAATCTGTCCGTTCGAGATGTTGATGCGGACATACTTCTTGTATCTCAATTCACACTCTATGGAAATGCCACAAAAGGACATCGGCCTTCATTCATAGAAGCTGCTCGCCCTGAGGTTGCTGAGCCCCTGTATGAGTATGTTAAGCGCAAACTATCAAGCGAGCTGAGACGTCCCATTGCCTGCGGCAGCTTCGGTGCGTCCATGCAGGTTTCTTTGGTGAACGATGGACCGGTAACGATCTGGATTGAACGTGCTCCCGAAAAGACTCGAGATTCCTGAGCCCCCAATCGTTTCGGTCGTCAATCTATCAGCAACGCACTCTCGAGTGAAGACCTCTATCAGAGTCCGCTACTCCATTTCGGCTGCAAGCGTTTCGTGTGCAGCCTCCAGTGCGGCCTTTACTTCCAGGATTCCCTCAATTTCACGATCCTCGGGGCCATGTTCAATCCCACAGTACCCATGGTAGCCAGCTGCCAGAACAATCCGCATCATGCGCTCATAGTCCAGAGGACTGGAATTGCCGTCATCGTCGTATACATTGGGCTTCACACTCACCCCGGTTGCATAGGGCATGAGCTCTTCTACCCCGCGGTACGAATCATAAGTTGTCTCTCTGTCAACCCGGAAATTCCCAAAATCGGGGAGTGTACCGGCACGGGGGTGGTCTGCCATTTCAATTGTGCCGGCAAGCCATTTTCCATTACTCGAGTAGCCGCCGTGGTTCTCGATGATTACATGCAAGCCGTGCTCATCCCCAAACTCACAAAGCTGATGTAGACCATCAGCAACCAGTTTCATTTGCTCATCGTAGCTCCCCTTGCTGTAACCATTGACCCGAATTGAATGGCATCCCAAATGTTTGGCCGCGGTCACCCACTTAAAGTGTCGCTCTACAGACTCGCGTCGCAACTTGGCATCGGGGTCCCCTAAATTTCCTTCACGATCGCACATAATGAGGATGCTGGTTGCTCCCATATCCTCGGCACGCTTTTTCATCTCATTCAGATAGTCGGTGTCCTCTGCCTTTTCCATAAAAAATTGATTCACATATTCCAGTCCCAAAATTCCATTCTCTGCTGCAACAGAGGCAAAGTCCAGGTTATCAATTTTTCCAGCGAAAATGGAGCGGTGTAGTGACCACTGAGCAAGTGAAATCTTAAACAGTTCCTTCCGAGGTGAGCCCCAGACTCGGGTGGACAGGGGAAGTGCGGCAGCGGCTAAAGCGCTTGTCTTTAAAAAATTCCGGCGAGATGTGCGCATCGTATTGTACTGAATTTGTTGTGATTACTGTGCAAGACCAGGACCATTGAACCGAATCCAGTCAAGTTCCATGACCAGGTCCTCTTCTACAGACTCAAAGGTAAGGATTAGTGTGATAGTATTTTCACCGGGGACAATCGGGAGTGTGACCTCACGCCAGTTGTCATAGGCTCCTTTGGGCAGTGATGACATCCCCGGAAAGTCAGGGGATACACCAGCGACATAATCTGCCTGGTGCGGTGTGATGGGCTCGCCAGTATCCGCTGAGATCTCAATTTCTGCCAAAACAGTTTCAAGAGTGTCGGCAGAGAATCGGAGTGTACCCGTGCCGGTTGTGCGAAAACGCAGGGTAAGACCGTCTATACCGTGAAGGTTCAGCGGCGCATACGTAAGCCGGGACCCATTTTCAAGGGGCATTGCACTAAGTACCGTTCCCCTCCAGTCCCTACTCGCAGGGTGTGTGGCATAGGTTCCCCGGGCTGATTTTTCCGAACTGGTAACATGCTCGGCTTCTTTCAAACGGGGATGCAATTTTATTTTCCGGCAGGAAGTCCCCAGGCACGCTTTGATGAGTGCAAAACGGTCTAAATAGTGTATTGGAGG
>JAPPBZ010000239.1 GCA_026702635.1 Bacteroidota bacterium | reverse complement strand
CAGAATCCGGTACGTAAGATTTTCGCGACGGGTCTCTTCCATCCTCCAGTTCAAGGTGATCCGCATTTGTGAGGACAGATTCAGGGATACTCGACCGGCCCACCGGTCTGCATCATTGAGTGCGTCGGTTACCTGAAATCGCTCGTCAATGACGCGTCCCTGCTCGGGTGTAATGGTTCGGTCAAGTCCCAGGCGATATCGCAGGGATGGCCCCTGGTCATTGAATACGGCGTCGTACAAACTGTAATGAACCTGCACGTCACCAAGCTCGTCCAGAACCCCAACATTATTGGCTAAGGTATTGCGTGTGCCATTATATGTTAAGGATAGATCCTGAATGCCTGTAAGCGCGAGCAGTAGTCGGCGTGTAAGTGCTTTGGGAGTTAAGCTCTGTGGAAATCTGATCCTGGATGTGCGGGTTGGGTCTTCTGTCTGCAACTCAGCAGGATCAGGGATAGGCTGATCGACGGGAGGATCTGCAATGGGAACTGCTTCCTCGTCCTGCTCTGCAAGGGGAACCTCTTCCTCATCCTGCCCTGCTTCACGATCTCGCTCCTGTTGCCTTTCTTCCCGACGTCTCTCCAGTTCCCGTCGCCTTTCTTCCCTACGCCTTGCCCGTTCCTGTTCTCTTGTCTGGCGACGAGTTTGAGCCTCAGATGCAGCGGCACGCTGCGCCTCCTCAAGTCGCTGATAGAATCCAAGCTTTCGAATGAGGTCTTGCGGGCGCAAGGTAAGTCCACCACGAATCGTGGTAGTGAGTCTGGTTCGCGCGCCTGTATTACTGCCTACAGACCCATTTGACCAGTCAAAGTTTGTTGAGTACCCAATGTCCTGAATCTGTATCCAGGATAATGCCTGATAGCGTTGAAGGCGAGGCCTGAAAGTGGCATTGAATCGGGATGAATAGCTCTCAGGACGAACATTGGGTGCGCCGGGCACACTGCCTCCGAGTGCCTGCCGGAACACCTGGCCGAATTTCCGAGGCTGAAGGTGCGTAAGCTCAAAAGCACTCACTCCTACTTGTGAGTCGTCAATCACCCCTTCTTGAATCAGCGAGGCTAGGCTCGTATCATCCAGTTGTGATTCGGCCCCGGTTGAATCAATTAAAATGACGGAATAAAGCGTATCAACTCCGATTGCATTCAAGCTCTGATCTGTGCTTGATTGCATCCCCAGATCCAGGAAGCTGAACGGGCTGTATTGGAAACTAAAGTCTCGGGAATGCGAGAATTGATGTTGGGCGCGAACCGGGAATTGCACATCCAGAGGTAAGTCGGAACTGCGTTGGCGAGCTGGGTCCGCGCGTTGCTTCGAGGACGAAAGTGCTCGGTTTGCATTCAGGCTGTAATCCAGCGAAGAGGGGAGGTAATTGAGTCCAATATTGCTCAATAATCCCAAGACAGGAACTCCCTCCAGCCAAGAAAATAATCGCAGGACTCTCGGGTTTCTGATCTGCAGGCGGTAGCTCAATGATGTACTCCAGCGCCAGGAATTTCGAAAGGATTGTGTCGGTGTCCGGGTTTTTGTATCGGAGTAGGAATAACTGAAAGACAGGCCATCAAGCGTATTTCGCACTAGGCGCGAGCGTGCTCCACTCTTACTAACCCGTGTAGTGTATGAGGTAGTCTTGGAAAAGGTTTGAGCTTCTTCGCGAATCTGTTGTTGCCGGATCGCAATTTCTGAACTGGTCAAGGTAGAGTCAGCTGCAATTGCATCTTGGAGGCTCGTAACGCGTATGTCCCCCCGGTTCGGGTCAAATCGTGGAAGTCTGGAGTTCTCCTTCATCTCCAGACTGACAGGCAACGTCCATCCGTACCGTTCCGGGATAAACTTGTCAACGCTCAATTGGGAATTGACGGTCCAGTTCTGGATATTGAGCTGTTCTCGATCGGCCAGAGTACTGGAGAGTGTACCAAATCCATCCGATTGTGCTCGCAGAGATACTTTAACGCGTGCCAAGTCCGCCAACTTGATGTCTGCCGTACCGTAAGCTGCGTACCCTACCTCCTGGTCGTATCCTGACATGCGTAGTTCGTTGACCCACACGTTTGCCTCATCCAACACCTCCTCTTGCTCGGATACGTTTCGAATGCCAATTACGATCGTAGTAATTCGATCAAGGCTCGGTGTCCCGCGAACCCCAATTCGTGTGCCCGGAGGGGCAAACTCCGCAACGGTTGATTGAAAGTTTGCATTTACGTCACTCCAGAACACCTCGTTGGGGTCAAATCCGTTACCAGATTCATCCACATATGTGTCACGCAGAAACTTCATTTGGTTCAGCGAACTCAGCACGATATTCACGGAATTGAGATCAATGAATGCCTCTCCGTCTGGATCGGGGTTTGGCTGATTCGTACGCCACAGGTAATCGGATCTTTGCTCCGAATCTGCAGGGAGTTCACTGAGCGGGCTGGCAGTCAGTGACTGTTCATATTCGTAATAGTCAGAGTCTTCATTACCCCCAAGTCGGATAAAAAATTTCAGGGCTCCCCGGTCTTCTGCTTCAAGGGGCCGGTTATTAATCTGGCCATCCAGATGTACAAACATGCGCAGGTTCTTGTATCGGAGCAGGTCCTGTGCTGAGGTGTAGGTGTGGAAGACTGCCAGATGTCGATTTGGCAAAAGGTTGTTTGCACGAATAACCATTGCTTGCTCCCTGGCATCCCGAATCGTACCTGACTGCGCTTCACGTACACGATTCCGGACCGCCCCCTTCGGGATTTCGTAACTGGGGCTCTCTTCATTATTCACGCTTTCAATACTGATGCGTGCTCCCGTAATCGGATCCTCGGGGGGAATCATCTCTCCATCTGCGTCTGTTGCATTGACCACCTCACTTGCTCTCCACTGACTGCCAACCAGTTCGAGGGTCGCAAAGCGTATAGTGATGGGAGAGGTATGTCCGGTTGTCCAGATGCGGATGGATTCCATGAGTGTGAAGTCTTGAATATCCCCTACACGGCGGGTAAAATTCTTGACGGGAATCCGAACCAGGAACCATCCAGTGCCCGCGCCACCGGAAGACTTAATTTCGTTGATCACATAATCGTCCGTGTTCTCGGGTTGGGCTAGCTCATCTAGGATCCCGAGATTGAGGGGCACTTCGTACTGGAAGTAGCTGTTTTCCGTATCAGAAGCAGAATTCAGATTAATATCTTCCGTGTCTGGTATGCGTGAATTCCCATTGTCCTCCCCAGAAGGCCCCAACTTACTATGGGCATCAAACGTATTCAATTCGTGCCCAGGGAAAAATCGAGTGAAGCGTTCCTGAACCGTTGCGCCACCGGGAAAGAACCGATTATTGCCAAAAAAACTGTTGTTCAAGAAATAATAATAGTCGTCAGCAGAAGGGTCCAGAAGCGCCTTCGCTTTTTCTCGGGCGAGTATTTCAGGGTACCGGACACTGACGGTATTCTCCAGAGATTCAAGGAACTCCGCGAACACGAACTGTTCTGTTCCGGCTCCCCCTTCCTGCTCGAACTTGTTATTGGGGAATGAGGGGAGGCCGTCCAGCCCAAGATCCTCGGTGATGCGTTCATTCGCATCAATCGGATTGATTTTTTGATTCTGTTGTCCAGTAGATAGCCTCGCCAATGATCCAACAATTCCGACTTCTGACAGCGAGAGGCCATCTTCTGTGTTGAGTTTATTATCCGGGATCACATCTTCACTGATACGACCCATATCAACGATCAGCTTCGCCTGAGGATCGGTCTGTCCCGATTCGGGATATACCCGCATCACAAACTCAACAAATTCAATGTTTTTTGAGGTAAAGTCGGTGTTCCCTTCGGTCAGGCGCTGTGTCATCCCTCCCCATGCTTCGCGTGGATTGTCCAAGAAGCGTCCAAGGTCACGGTTATAGTTGTAGGGGCCGCGCCCATGTGGGGTAAAATAGAGGTCAAGTGTGGGCAGGATTCGTTCGCTTTGAAGCGTTTCTCGATTCGGGAATACCTGTTGTGGAGTCACGAGATCGACAGCAGGAGTAATATCACCGCTAAACTGCTTCAGGGATGAGGCATTCAGTGTGTACCAGCCCAAAACTGCACGGCCATCATTGCTCAACTCCATCTCGGTCCCTCCCATCTCGTCCTGAACACCAATAACGGGGGCGCTGCTGAGCAGCCATGCTCCTTGGCGTGCGAGCGAAATCAGGTTTTCAAACCCCTCAAAATCGTCCACATAGGAAATTCCCTGAGTTTCGTCGGAGTAAAAATCTCGACCATCCTTTCGAAGCTCCCGCCTTTGGTCCTTGAAGGCATTCGTGAGTACATGACTGGGACGTAATTGGGCAAATTCTCCAACGACAGCGATGGAACTGGGCTCTTTCGTTTGAATGAGTGGGAGCCAGTCAATTGCTCGTGTGAGCCATTGGGGGTCCAGTTGAAGACGGGAATCCAACCCCCAAATCATGTTGGAGATTGGTTCATCTCCAACGCGAAACTTATCGGTGAGTGATTTTTGACTCAGCCGCATGATGGTTCCACCCACAGAAATCTCGTCTCTCGGGAGATATTCAAGCCGGGCTCCAAGGAGCGTTTTCTGCTGAAGGTTGATAAACGCGTTTTCTTCGTAATCAATCGCAATGTCTCGGCCAGCGACTAGGTAGGAGGTGTTTACAATGGTCACCGTTCCACCAAGGTAGTCCACGATATAGTCCATTCCTTCCGTAAGCGTGTTGCCACCTGAGGTGACTCGTACAGATCCTTCAACGAGGCCGGAATAGGCCTTGAGGTCATAGAAAGAGGGAATCCCCCCTCTGTGGGATCCTTCAATCAGGTAGACATTTTTTGCTGTATTTCGAGTGGCATTCAGGCGCTTTTGCGTATACAGTTCCTTGAATACATAAAGCTCTTTTGCCTCAGCTTTTTCTTCATCACTCAGTCCACTGGCATCAATTAGGGTCTCGATCCTCTGGCCGAATGGCTCCAAGTAGGGAAAAATCAATAATCCATCTCCGGGAATAATGGTATAGTTTGGCAGAAAGTCAAATAGGTTATCCGGTTTTTGAGCACCGTCTTCATTGAGCCGGTCAAGACCGAGTACTTGGATAAGTGTCTGTTGTCCAGTAATACCTGGGATCGTTTGGGTGGCAGCTTGTCCAGGTGGTTCAAAGCTGATATCCAGAGTAAAATCGGTGGGTAGCAGACCTCGATTGAGTTCATAGATATTCCGCATTTCCAGGTGCCAGGCTGCTGGATTGAGCTCATCCTCCTCCCCCAGGTTTGCGGGTTGTTGGAGGTTTACCGGTTTCAGCAGCTTCAGTACAAGGCGATCTCCAATCTGGCTATTGTCGCCACCGCCGGTCTGGCTGGAAAAGTCGCCAACCTGAATCTCTGATCCACCTGCGAGATAGCGGAAGGATACGGCCAGCGCCTCACTTTCCTGAATGCTTTGTCGGAGACTAATGAATCCTAGGCCTTCGTCTAGATCATAGTCACGACCGAGTTCAAGTTTTTTGAATTGTCCGATCTGGTAGTCAACGGTAGTCAGAGGTTGCTGCATGGCAGCACTCTCAAGGTAGTCCTGCGGTACGGCTTCGCCCGCACGTAATTGATTCTGTAATTCCGCTGCGTCGTACTGGTCCAGGTTGCTGTTTGGGTGACGTTCCTGGGTATAGTGATTTGCATCGCGAACGATTGCTGCCGACTCACCCAGGTCCACGACGGCTACGACCTGCCGAACGTTCTGCTCTTCCGGGGAAACCGGGGTTAATTTCCAGACTTCAATATCCGTGATGTGTGAAAAAACAGCATCCAGGATGATGTTGGGAGGATCACTTAGTGCTTCATTCCAGCGGTTGCGGAAGTAGTAACTGAGAAAATAGTACTTCCGTTGACTGTAATCTGTGGGTCGGCGGCTAAAGCTGGATGTTTCAGCACCACCATCAAGAGAGAGTGAATTTGATTGCCCCTCCTGTTGGCTGGCGACGGTCGTGAGGCGCAGTGCCCCAAGCTGGAATTCAGATTTGATCCCAAACAGGCTTTGTCCACCCCGAATGAGGCTGGAGGGGGTTTGTAAGAAGACATTCCCGGCCTCGATACTTTGGATGATCTCATCCTCGTATCCGGTGTAGATCAGTTCCAGTTGGTTCTGAAAATCGAAATCACGGTTGGTATCCCAGTCGACATTGACTTTCATTTTGTCCCCAATCGTTCCGGTAACCCCCAGTCGCAGGTCCATCCGAAATTCTGGTGTCAGTTGTGACCCTCGTCCAATTATTGCCTGTTGTGCAGTTTTCTCGTATATGAATGCAGGTCGAATATCTGCACTTCCATTGACGCGAAGGTCCACTTCGTTTTTACCAAAAATGGTTGTAAAACCACTTTGGCGACCTCCCGGCACAGAGATTGACAGGCCAAGCCCTCGACGCTGTCGTTCTTGCAAATCTCTCCGGCGCTGAAGGAGGGTGTGCCAGTTACGGTCAAGGTTTTGGGAGAATCTCTCGGCCTGGTATTGTTCGCGACTAACCCGGAGAGAATGCCGGACATCTTCGCCGGCTACACGCTCTGTGATCGTATAGAATGAACCTGTACTGTCCAACTCAACATCATGTCTCCAACCAGAAAATAGTCTCGCCCCTAGGGATCGCCGCTCTGTTGGCAGTATCACGGCGGTGCGCCTGGGTGGCATCAGGTTGGCAAAGTACCGTTTTGCACGTTCGTTCGTATCCGGTGGTGGTGCAAGTGAATCAATCCGAACCAGGAGGAGACTGTCCAGTCCTAGATCTAAGACCATTTCCCGTACGGAGTCGCGACCCAGGCGGGAGAGAAGTGCTCGGAGGGAATCAACCTGGTGTAGCGTTACGCTGTCCGTGTCCGCTACTGCGATATCTCCCCACAAGCTACTCCGAGAATGATCTCCCTGGGCAGCGGCATGCGCCAAAAGTATCCAAACCAGTAGCGCTCCTACAGAGTATACCGCCAGTTGGCGTACTGCAAAAAGTCGTCCGTTCAGGTGCATTTATCCTGTTGACGAGCCTATACTTGTCCTGTAATGATGTAGTCCGTGCCTCTTGTGCTCGTATCAGTAAATGCAGATATGCAGGTCCTTTTTTTGTAGGTTGGAGAGATATAATTATTATTCATTGCAACGCAACGGGAGTAGCCATGTTCAGATCCATACTCTTTCTGGGGGCAATCCTCCTGACAGGTTTGGTCATCGGCTGTTCAGCCACACAGGAAAGTGATATTCGAAAACTGCTGCAAATACAGCAGGATGCATGGAATGCTGGAGATATTGAAACGTTTATGCAGGGGTACCTTAACAGTGACAGCCTTCGCTTTGTGGGGTCAGGGGGAGAGGTTCGAGGTTGGCAATCGACATTGGAGAGATACCACCGGGCGTATCCAGATCGGGAAGCGATGGGAACACTGTCGTTTGATCTCCGGGAAATTCGTATGCTCGGTCGTAGGCATGCAATGATTTTTGGTGCTTACACATTAGAACGGGAAAATGATCAACCCACAGGGCTATTCACATTAATCGCTGAATATACTGAAGATGGCTGGCGTATCATCCATGATCACACATCCGCAGATCCAATTCCCGAAATACACCAGAATTTAGAATGAGAGATCCCCGTTCGTATATGCAGGGTAAGGTTGTAGTGGTGACAGGTGCAGGTGGCCGTTTAGGTCAGCGCTTGGTTGAACGGTTTACAGAAGTCGGTGCAAATGTGGTTGCGATTGGCAATGAAGGAACCGAGGATCTAATTCTGGATCTGGCGAACGAGGACGAGGTCGTAGACGCATTTGAGCGGATTCAGCGCGAGTACAAGCACATGGATGTTCTTGTCCATGCAGTTGGGACGTGGAACGAATGGCCACTTCTGGATACGAAGTTGGAGGATTGGGAGCGCATGATGCAAATCAATCTGACCACCAGCTTTTTGTGCTTCCGCGAAGCAGCACGGCACATGGTCAAGGATGGAGGGACGATCATAGGAATCTGTGCTCGGTCCGGTCTTGAAGCCGCCGTCGCCCGGGGAGGAGCCTACGCAGCAAGTAAGGCAGGGCTGATGCGTCTTGTAGAAGCAGTTGCAGCAGAGCACCCAACACTGAACACTTACGCTCTGGCCCCGTCCATAATTCTCTACAAGGGCGCTTTTGGCCCAGGAGTCCACGCGGATGATCTAGTCCAGTTGACCATTCAGTTATGTTCCGAGCCTGCAAGGGCACTTCGTGGAACTGCACTACAAGCATACGGCATGCATTCGTCATGATCCAATGACCGAGGCTAATCAGGAACCTGGGGGATCGTTTGTTCAAACACTGATCCGTGTGTTTACCGCACAGGCGGTGGTGATGCTGTTTCTGTGGCTCCTGCACTCGTTGTACAACTAGCTGATGCACCTAGTTAACTGGCTCATTGTTGTGGCCTATCTCGCGTATGTCTTGTGGGACGGTTTACGTCGTTCTAGGGATACGGACCGTCTCAGGGGATATTTTCTGGCGAACCAAAGTCTGCCCTGGTGGGCGGTTGGCCTTTCGGTCATGGCGACCCAACTCTCTGCCGTGACGATGATTGGCACGACGGGGCAGGGGGCAACGGATGGGATCCGTTTTATTCAGTTTTATTTTGGTTTGCCCCTGGCCATGGTGATTCTGGGGGTCACG
Organism: Bacteroidota bacterium; assembly: GCA_026702635.1. Lineage (GTDB taxonomy): Bacteria > Bacteroidota > Rhodothermia > Rhodothermales > Bin80 > Bin80. The sequence continues at coordinate 255 of JAPPBZ010000239.1, read as the reverse complement.
CTCGTTCCATTTCTGCATCGTAGCGGCGTGTATACCGCGTACGAGTATTTGGAACGGCGATTTGGGGCGGGAACCCGGTCACTCACCAGTTTTCTGTTTCTGATGTCGCGCGGCATGAGTTGTGGGACCATATTGGCGGCGCCGGCCGTGGTGATGGCTGCAATATTTGGCTGGGATCTTACGCTAAGCGTTGCTGTGATCGGAATTCCGACCGTCCTCTACACTATGGTTGGTGGTATTCAGGCGGTTGCATGG
>JAPPBZ010000308.1 GCA_026702635.1 Bacteroidota bacterium | reverse complement strand
GCTCTACACCGTCACCTCCCATGAGTTTTCCGAAAAAGCCCGGCTGACCAACTTCGTCTGGAGTCCATCCCTCTGACATTCCTTCGGTAAATCCGCCATTAGTGAAGGATTGCTCCCACCACTTGCCCGCCTGAAAGCTGACATAACCTGCACGAGACAGTAGACCGGGAAGGGTTTCAAATTTACGCATGGCACTGGCCTCATACAGGAAATCCCACTGCACTTTCTCTTCGGGAGCAAGTTGGCCATATTCAGGATCAGCTACCTGATCCCGTGCCTTGAACACTTCCTTCTGGGCAGCATACTGTATAGGGTATAGTCCTGTAGTGAGCGTCTGAAGGGCTGGACGGCAATGGTTGTCCGTTGTGTGCCCCTGTGTAAAGAGCGCACCCCCATGCGCCAAACGGTCCATGTGTGGCGTATGCACATGAACCGATCCCGTAAAACCAAAATATGGATACCCGTGATCATCGCCGATTATCAGCACGATGTTGGGTGGAGCGGGTGAACTGCATGCGCTGCCAAGCATAAGCAGTAATCCAACAATGAGTCCCCGGTGCATGTACATAATCCCTGATTTTAGCATTGTTACTTGAATTGTCCCCTCACGGCGAAACCCTTCGAAAACGACAGACCCGCTGAACCAAACCTATCCGACTACAATATCCCGTATTCCTGAATCACAGTTCAAACTCGTAGCCGTATACATATTCTTCCCATATTGAAGATACATACAGGTGATCCCCATGCAGAAGATAATCCGCAGCAACAATATCCTTTTTCTCTTCCGGGTCGTTCATGGGGCGGAAAACAATCTTTCTTGCGAGTTGGTATTCATCTTCGGATACATCGAGAATGTAATCCCCGTTTCCCCCACCTTTGGCTACCCGTACAATCAAATAGCGGGAGTCGACGAACTTCATGGTGAATAGAAATGCTTGCGTAAAAGCTTCCGTCCCGGCTGGCAGTTCTATACCCGCTTGACCAGGAAACCCCGACGGCTGAAAGTTCTCAACCTCTTTTCCCTCGAATCGAATTGTTCGCACATGCCGGAACTGATCATCGTAAACAAAGATGTACGGAAGCCCCTTATATGCCAGGGCAATGCGGTCGCCGTCTGGAGTCACCGTTATCAGGTAGCCGTTTTCCCCGCCCTGATTCGGAAGATCCAGACTGGGAAGCAATGCGATGCCCGGAATCCCATCATGCGGGGGCGCTGCGCTGCGGGCACAAACTAGCCAATCGCTCTCTAGTGGGGCGCCCGGGCATTCCAGAAATATATAATCGGGCGAAACCGAAAATCGATCCATGAGATAACCCAGGGACAAAAACGAATCCACAAATTCAAACGTTTCCGTGAACACCTGCACGCGCCCGAGCTCCCAGACGAATACGCGCGAACCGTTGTACTTCAGCCCCTCTACAGGATTATTAAATTCTCCCGGGCCTTGTCCCTGCCGGCCGATTTTGCGGCGGAGGTACCCATCAACTCCCACCGCAAAGATGTGACGTCCGGAATCGTCGGAGATATACATACTGTCCCCGATCGCGACCATGTGGGCGGGCCGCCCCAGGACGAGCGAATCATTCGGGAGCCCCCGCCGGGTTGTGGCCACCCATCGTTCCGGTTCGGTGTCCGTGCTAACCACGAAGTGCGGGGCAGAAGCCAGCAAACTGTCAATGATCGGAGAGTCCTCAAATCTGGTAAGGGGGAATTCCTCGCTCTGACATGCTGCAAGCGCTAATAAAAGAAACAGGCTCCCCACAAGCCTCCACTTAAAGAAATAAGAAGAAACGAATCCCATCTACACCTGATTTACAGTCAAGAAAAATTGTTAGTGAGCAGGCCATACCATTCAATGGTGATACCGAACAAACCGGCCCCTAGACCCTGCCCCGCCTCCTTCGCAAGAACTGTGCCCCTCGCAATCAATTTCTACCGGAGGCGGATTTTGCCTTCCTGAATCTCCAACCGTACAGCATCCTTCCATAAAAGTTAAACCACTTTCTTGCCTCCGAATCGTGAAACGGATACTCGGCTCCGATCTGTCGGGCGGCAGCAAGCCCGGTTACAAAACAGGTCTCTTGGCTGTTGATCAGCGTGTGCGCTCCACAATGCCATGTGTGCTTTTTTCCTTGAATGAAGCCAAACAGTGGAACCAGGAATGCCAAATGCTTCACATCGTGCACGATGTGCTGAAACCACCACGTTTTGACAATTCGATCTTCGTCAATCTTACTGGTTGCATTGTAGGTTACCAGGCAGGGCTTGTCTGAGTGGTTCGCCCAAGGCTGCTGGTTGTGCATGATGTAAGTGATTTCGTAGTTATCGGGTCTTGCACCATACTGCTTTATGTAGTTGCTTCGGGTCGTCAACGGTTTTGTGTCGTTATTTGGAAGAATAGACGCATCTGAGTGAATCACCGTGTGATTGTGCAACTCGCTTTCATAACGGATAGAGGAGAGAATGTAGCGTTCCAGGTAGCTCGGTTGATCCAAAATCATCAGCGTCTGGTTTGCATTGCAGGCAAAGATCACTTCATCAAATGTTTCTGTGTTTCTGTTCTGATCTTCTACGATGAGACCCGACGACTCACGATAGACCTTCCGCACCGGCCGGTTCAAGTAAATTTTATCCTCAAATGGTTCGGCCATTTTTTCGTAGATCCGCCGCGTACCCCTATCCCATGTTTGCATCGGTGTTGCACGTTCGATATTAAAGAATTCCAGATACCGGCAAAACATGGATGCAGGCATATCGAATACGTTCGTGGCCATCAGGAAATTGACAAACATGGGTTTGAGGACCTTGTATCTGAAATCACCCGAAAAGCCACCCAGATTGAGGATAACTCTCATACTGATGTAGTTGAACGGATTCAGTGCATTTAGAAATTTGGATCGAGTACGATTCAGTTGACCGATCCACTGCAAACGTTTTAAGAGTTTCTGGAATTTCCTGATTTCTGGTCCCAGCTGTCGACTGATCTCGGAATCAAAGTCATGTGCGTAGACTTCGCCATGATACTGCACACTGTAACTGAATTTGGTGTCAAGTAACTCGATTCCATGCTGCTCCATAAAAAGCAAGATGTGATGGTATACAGACGGGATACATGCGGTCACCGAGATATCAAACGGAATGGAGGTTCCGTCATCTTGTGGCATATCTGCAGTAATTGCATTGCCTCCGATCTGATCCTGGGCTTCGAATACTCGAAAATCGAATTGCTCAGGTTGCTTGCTCAGTGCCCATGCTGCACCTAAACCCGAAATGCCTGCACCGACAATGGCCACCTTTTTCAGGGGTGGTGCCTCGTGATGTTGTGTCTGCTCCTTCATGGTCTACGAACGGACTCGTATAGACAAGCTCCTGTAAGGCGGACTTCACAAAGTGTCCTCATGAAAGATATTCTGTTGGAAATTATCACGGCTCAACTCACACAATAGATGCCTCCAAATTCGTTTGCTCGTTGCAACTTTGCGTCCATGTTTTTCGACCGCTATTGTCACATAATCTTAAAACTAAAACTTCTCATCAGAAACGGACAAGTTAATTGTACAGGTACCTGCTGCCTCGCGTTTCTGAGTCAGGATTCCTGTTCAATTCACTTTTCAATCTGTGGAGTGAAACCAACGGTCCAAAATGGAGTGGATCTGAATGAATTCAGATCCCCGAAGTGAACCCCGTCGCAATGTGTTTTGAAGTTGGGCTAAGGTTCAAAGAATCTGATCCAGGACTGGGGAGATGTTCTGGAGCCAGGTTTATCTTTTTGATTGCCGGATCGTATAAAGGCTGTGTACCCTATATTCAACCAAGCCCAGTGAGACCTCCATGGAGCAATACGGATATAGCGTTCTAACCCTTTGGCAGGGGATTGGAATTGGCATCATCGGTGCCCTGCTTCTGGCCTACTTCGGCGCACGTATCTGGGTCTGGGGAATCGCTTTTCTTCTCTTGGTCTATTGCGCAGGTGCGCCCTTCTGGTTCCTTGTTGTCGCGGCGCTTGTCACGCTGACCTTGGTTTTGCCGCCGCTCCGCAGGACTCTGTTCACCCGTCCTGTCATGCAGACCATTAAGCGAATGGGATTGCTACCAGCAATTTCGGATACGGAACGGGTGGCACTGGAGGCAGGAAAGGTATGGGTGGAGGGAGAATTGTTTTCAGGACGTCCGAATTGGACTCGTATCCGAGAGGCGCCTTACCCCAGTCTGAGTTCGGAAGAGCGGCAATTTCTAAATGGCCCCGTCCAGGATCTGTGTGACCTGGTTGATGATTGGAAGGTATGGGCAGATCGGCAGTTCCCCGATGAGGCCTGGCGACTGATGGAGCAGGAGAAATTGTTTGGGATGATCATTCCCAAGAAGTATGGCGGCCTGGGATTTTCTGCAATGGTAAACAGCGCGGTAGTGATGAAACTACAATCGCACTGTAGCCCACTCGCAACGACCGTGATGGTGCCCAATTCTCTTGGGCCTGCAGAACTGCTCATTCATTATGGAACGCAGGCACAGCGTGAATGGTACTTGGAGCGTCTGGCTACAGGGGCGCTTTTACCGGCGTTTGCACTTACGGAGCCGGGGGCCGGGAGTGATGCGGGAGCAATACAGGCGCATGGGATACTGTTCAAAGACGAGTCTGGAGATATACACATCCGGCTCAACTGGAAAAAGAGATATATCACGCTATCCACAGTGGCAGACGTCCTGGGGGTAGCATTCAAGCTTAGAGATCCAGACCATCTCCTCGGCGAGCAAGAAGATCTCGGAATCACCTGTGCTCTGGTTCCCTCAGATACTCCAGGCATCAAGCGGGGACGAAGACATGATCCACTGGGCGTTCCCTTTGCAAATGCCCCCTTTGAGGGTCATGATGTGGTTGTGCCCCTTGAAGCAATTATTGGAGGGGAAAAAGGAGCGGGAGCTGGATGGAGGATGCTGATGGAATCGCTGGCAGCCGGACGCGGAATATCGCTTCCAGCATCTGCCTTAGGAGGCTCCAAAGCGGTTTATCTCGGAGTTTCGGCACATGCTGCCGTCCGACGCCAGTTTGGACTTCCTATCGGGAGATTCGAAGGTATCGAAGAGCCATTGGCACGGATCGGTGGATTTGTGTATCTCATGGACGCTGCCCGTGTCTATACACTTGGAGCAATTGACAGTGGAGAAACTCCCGCCGTAGTCACCGCAATCCTCAAGTATAATTTGACCGAGCTGAGCCGCAAGATTATCAATGATGGAATGGATGTTATGGGTGGCAATGCCATCTCATCCGGCCCACGCAATATTCTGGCACATCACTATATCAGCAATCCCATCGCAATTACGGTGGAGGGTGCAAACATATTGACAAGGACCTTGATGATCTTTGGTCAGGGAGCAATGCGCTGCCACCCCTGGGCATACAAAGAAATCCTCGCACTGGACGAAAATGACCCTGTACGTTTTGACCGTGCATTCATCGGGCATATTGGACATGTCGTGCGAAATACTGCGCGGTGCTTGATCCTGGGAATCACACATGGCCATGTGGCGAGGGTACCCGGTCGCGGGGTTGTGCGGAAATACCTTCGGCGGCTGAACTGGGTATCCGCCTCCTTTGCATTCATGGCAGATCTGGCGATGGCCTCCCTGGGTGGCGCACTGAAACGAAAGGAAAAAATCACGGGCCGCTTTGCCGATATTTTTTCCTGGATGTATCTGGCCTCCGCCACACTCCGACGGTTTGAGGCTGAAGGGATGCGGAAGGAAGATCTCCCATACTTCCAATGGGCCATGGAGTATGCCTTTGCCGAAATTCAAAAGGCATTCGAGGGCTTACTTGCCAATATGCGCGTTCCCGGTTTCACCTGGTGGGTGCGTGGACCGGCATTGCTCTGGCACAGGTTCAATAGCTTCGGGCGGGGCCCATCCGACAGGCTGGGGCACAAAGTTGCACAGCTTATGCAGACACCCGGCTCCCAACGGGACCGAATTGCTGCTGGAGTTTACCTCGGAAAAGATCGCACGCGTGGGCTGAGCCGCATGGAGCATGCAATTGACTTGGTTGCCGGGGTTCGTCCCATTGAGGCCAAGGTTTCAAAGGCAGTACGTTCGGGCGCGTTAGCAAGAAAGCCCAAAAATACACGATTCGATAGAGCCCTTGAGGCCGGAATAATTTCTACAGAAGAGGCAGCACAAATTCGGGAAGCTGCCAAAGCCGCGTGGGATGCGGTGCAAGTGGATGACTTCGATGAAGCGACGTACTTGCGGCACCATGCATCTACAAAGACCAGTGAACTATGATTCTTCTCAAGAACCTGTTACTAATTCTTCACGTTTTGACGGCAGCTGCCTGGTTTGGCCTAAGTCTGCGACTGGGTAGTCAGGCGAAATTTGCTGTGGCTGGACATCCTGCGGTTGCCGTTGATGGCTCTCGTACGATTTCACTCATGGGGATCATGATATTGTTGACATTTGTGTTCTCCATGAGTTTGCTGATGGTAGGTGGTGGCTATCCGGGTCAAATTCAATATCACATCGCTTCAGGCTTGATCGTTCTCCTTTTGGGGATTCAATATCTACTCTTGCGCCCATTCTGGAATTCGCTGCGCATAGCCGTTGAATCAACGAGTGACTCCGAGCAGCCGGAAAAACAAGTGGCCTCCCGTGCTCGCTCCATTGCCATGACTGCAGGGGTCTGTCACCTCTTGTGGTTCACGATTCTGATCCTCATGTTCTGGAACAGATTCTAAGGTAAAACATTCAATCAGTCGAATGCCGGGAGTACCTCTGTAATCCCCCTTTGTATTGAATCTAACCTATATTGATGGCAACTGAGCGTATGAACGAAAACTGGCGGCAGGTATGCAGCCAGATTCGGTCGATTTGGAGTGAGGTCGAATTTGAGGACAAAGAAATGAAGCGGGCGCGGGGAAATATGCGCAAGATGGTCCAGCTCATTCACGACAAGACTGGTGAGCCAACAGGCGAGATCTTTCAAAAGATCAGTGCGATCATCTGATCGCTTCGCAGAGGTTGAATCCTCCGGTTCGCCGGAAATCTGCGATGGCTTGCTATGTTCTTGTACTGCTGCTTTGGCAGGTTCCTTCACCGGATTTGGAACCTGCGCGTGAAGCAGTTGGCAACCAGGAGTATGAGCATGCACTCCAGATATTGGATTCGTTCTTTGAATCGGACACAACCAATGTGGAAGGACGCTATCTCCGCGGAGTCGCTCTGAGAGAGCGTGGCCGTAATCCAACCCTCAAAAGCCGCCTGCAACAATTACTCGCTCGTAGTGCGAACGATTTTGAATTTGTCCTCGCACAGGATTCGGCTTACCGGGATGTTCTGTTACAGTACGCCATCCTCAAGCGGTATCAAAACGATCTGGAGCAGGCCATTATATTAGGAGAGGCCCAGTTAAGGCATCGTCCAGAGTTGGATTATGTGTTGCCACGACTATTGTCACTCTACTGGCGCTACCTCGTAACCACGGAGCCGGAGGAGGCAAGGTTATGGCTTCGGCTCCAGACAGGAACCCTGTCCAAAGTCTTCGTCGGCCGGGCATATGAGCGACAGGGCCTGTATGATGCGGCAGAGGATATATACCGCGAAAATGAAGCGGCTAACCAGACCATTTCACTACTGGCACGGGCGCGGTTAGACTTTGCACGGATGCGCCCAGAAGAGGGAACCAGATCTGTGGAGGACGCGATTACCAACCTAAATGGAAAGGTGGATGCTCTGATCCTCTTTGAAGAAATAAAGATGATCGCCAGTCCTGCAGAATTGGCTGCATTTGAGCGAATTGACGATTCAGAGGGGTACCGCAGGTTTTTCAATGTCTTCTGGAATCGCCGGAATCCGATGCCAGCAGCTCCCTACAACGCACGCATGGCAGAGCACTACCGACGATTACGCGTAGCAGAGCAGGACTATTTGTTCAACGGGTTCCGCTCATGGTTTCGGAGTATGTTTACATACGACGAATCCTACTTCCCACCTACATATTTACTCAGTTCTGATTTCACGGACCAGGGAATCGTATTCATTCGTCATGGAGAGCCAGACGACTACACAATCGGCGAAGCAAATTCCTGGCTGTACAATGACTCCGTGCTGGTATTTCATTTTGCTCCGACCTGTATTTCACAAATCTGCGGGATCACAGAGCACTTTGTGCCATCCCCTGTTGGGCCCACCTTTGAAGCATCACTTGTAGGCTTGGATGCGTTGGATGCGGAGCGAAGGAGTGCAGCGTTTCTTGCTGCCGGATTAAGTACGGACCGACATCGATGGCCTTCCAGCACCCGGCATTGGGAGGTACCCTACGTTGTGGGCGCATTTCGAGGGATTGATGGGCGAACATTGCTCGAGGTTTACTACAAAGTTCCTCTACACCAAACGGCCCGAATCTCCGGGCCTGATTCCATCAACGTGGAAACCGGCTTTGCCGTCCATGGGAATGACTGGGATCGCATCAATTATATCCGGGAGCAATCTACGCATGTCCGGGGAGCTCTTGGGACCGTTGACCGATTCCAGCTTGATTTACCTGCAGCGCCCTACCATTTTGCGTTCCATGCCCGGGTGCTGGGGGGAGTGCATCTTCAGGCAACCCGATTTCGTTACACGGTGCCCCGGTTTACCGATATGGGCTTGCAACTCAGTGACATTCTCCTGGCGGACAGCATCGATACCGTGCCGGATGCAGTCGGGCGTGATGAGGTGATCCTGTATGTGAACCCATTCGGGAGATTTTCAAGATCTGAAACGCCCGTCGTGTACTTTGAGATCTATAACCTGGAACGTGAGCCGGATGGACAGACCAGATACCGCATTGCCTATTCGCTGATTCCTCAGGATGGTGATCGAACCGGAGCCATCACTTTGCAG
>JAPPBZ010000340.1 GCA_026702635.1 Bacteroidota bacterium | reverse complement strand
CTACAGAGATGGGCTGGCTGCCAGTAATCATCTGGAGCGTGTGCGCTTATTTCCAGGGGTTGCTTCGCTGCTTGAATATCTCCCTCTGGACCGCTGGGCGATTGTAACGAGTGCGCCGCGCACCTCCGCCCTTCAAATGCTTCGTCATGTAGCATTGCCAACTCCAAAGGTGTTCATCAGCGGGGATGACATTAGTCAGGGGAAACCGGCCCCTGATCCCTACTTGCGGGCTGCCCGGGGGCTAAACCACCAGATTGAGCACTGCGTTGTCATTGAGGATGCGCCTGCAGGCATTCAATCTGGCCTATCTGCCGGAGCACAAGTGATTGCCGTCCAAACGACCAATCCGTCTGATTCTCTAAAAGAGGCCGACCTGATCGTCAACACAATTGCCGATCTGCAGATTCAGCATGTGGATTCCCACTTGAAAATTTCCTGCCGCCCCCGTGGAATGTAGATCTTTCGGTAGCAACTCGGTTACGCGCTGTCTTGGATTTCGGACAATCTACTTATCACTCCAGACTGCAAGTTCGTTGCCGCTGGGATCAAGAAAATGGAATCTCCGACCACCGGGAAAAGAGAAAATTTCCATGCAGATTTCGGCACCGGCATCGGTAATTCGCTTCAATGTGGCTTCCAGGTTATCCGCATAAAGGACAACCAATGCTGCACCTTCTTTGGTGCTGTCAGACTTCAATGGGGAACGATAGAAACCGCCATCAAGTCGGCCATCGTTGAAGGCGATGTAGTTATCACCATAGTCTTGAAATGTCCAACCGAACACCTTCCCATAAAACGCCTTCGTACTCGAAAAATCATTTGCAGGCAATTCGATGTAATTAATCCTTTTGTCCTCAAGCATGATTTTAGTCTATTTTCTAACTAATCAATGCGGCACTCAAACCACAAGGCTACATCGCTTCCGTTGCCTTGCGCGCACACCTCTTCAGCAATATCTCCGGGTAAATCCCTTTGCCCTAGAAAGATAGTTACTGCTTTTGACTTCAGAACTAAACTTGGGAAATAGCAACGAAAACCACTGGCAAGTTCTCATTTGGAAATGATTAAATATTTTTTATTTTCGAACATTCAAGAAAATATTTGACTAATTATATTTTATCTTATTGTAATAATTCCTATATTCGGCAAGACATGTTTTATAATATTTAATCCTATCAGCAAAACAACCAGGCGGATTGAATCAATGGCAACTAATCTCTGGGGTAAGGTATATTACAGGGACATTTTCGCCGGCATTCTGTCACAGGAGGCCGGAGGCCGATGCGTGTTCACCTACGACGAGAGCTATCTACAAAGCTCTTTGCCGGCTATTTCTTACACGTTGCCACTTCGGGCCGAGCCTCATTTAAGTGAATACGGATTGCACCCCTTTTTTGACAATCTATGTGCTGAGGGCTGGCTTAAGAACGCGCAGGCACGTGCACTCGGCCTGCGAAGGGACGACCGTTTCCCGCTGCTCCTTGCCTTCGGCACAGACCTTGCCGGCGCCGTCAACATCATTGATCCAGATCCTGCCGGGGACATTAAAATCAATCACAACGACCCGGAAAACATTGCAGCGCTTTCAGCAAGGGCGTCTCTTTCCGGGGTTCAGCCAAAACTGGGAGCAATAAAAGAAGGCCGTGTGTTCCGTCCCGTAGGGCGCGGTGAGCGGGCAACCTATATAGCCAAGCTCCCGTCCCCCACGCTGCCCGATATTCTGGAACTTGAGTACATTACTACGCAGGCGTGCGCGGCCCTTCTCAAGAAAGACATCATTGCAGAGATGACTCTGAGACCGCTTCAGGGCGTTTCGGAAGGAGCTCTACTCATTAAACGATTCGACAGGACTGAAGACGGCAAGCAAATTCACTTTGAGGAATTCAACCAGTTGTTCAGTAACCGCTCGGAGGACAAATACGAGGCCTGCTACGAGCACATGGCTGATTTTATCATCCAAAACAGAGACATATGCTTGCGGGCAGAGTGCGATACCCTGTTTCGCCGGGTAATAGCCTGTATTCTCACGGGAAATACAGATGCGCACCTTAAAAATTTCGCTATGGAGTATACAGAAAGTGGATTGCGCCTCGCTCCTTGCTATGATCTTGTCGCTACCGCCTGTTACCCTCAATACCAGACGCTGGCGCTGGGAATTGCAGGGACGGAGAACATGAGAATCGGCAGCATCGGCCCGAAAAACATAGTCCGACTGGGCAATCTGTTCGGACTACCCGACAGGGCAGTTATGTTGGCGGTTTCTGACTTCGCTAGTCGTCTTGACAGGGCCCACAGCGCTATTGATGCCTCGAAAAATGTCGACCAGAATATTAAAGACAAATTGCATCAGCAAATAAAGAAAAGATGGAACGGGACATTCGACTCAATTGGGACTTACTTGTCAAAGAAGCGATAAAGCGGCGCAAGGAACGAAAAATCTCCCAGCGCCGCCTAGCCGCTATAGCGGAGGTAAGTCAACCGACGGTCTCACGCTTCGAGCAACAGAAAAAAGACATTCAGCTTTCAAGCGCTGTTAAGATCCTTGATGTTCTGGGATTGATAGAGAAATAAGGAACCTACGCTTTGCGGACTTGAATCTGCACAGAACGCAGAATCCTATCCCAAGTTTTTTCGCTGGCAAAAGAGATTCCAAGCCATACCTCGAATAAACTGAGCACATACCTCGGTGTGGCCTCGGTAATATGGGTACGGGAGAAACGTACATTACCTTGGTCGGTTTGCACCAAAAATTGCAGGCTTTAACTTTCCAGTTTCATGGATAGGAACCCTCCTACCTAAAATCACCTCATTGAGTAGTGAAGCGTAAAAGCGGATGTGAATACTATGGGGAATTCTAGAATCCCCGTTCGTTGCTATGGAACAGACTATTTCTGGTTCGACTCGTTTTGCAGGAACTGCGAAGCTTCCTGCAGACAAATCAATCGCGCATCGGGCTGCACTTTTCGCATCCATTGCGGATGGGCCCTCAACGTTGCACAATTTCCCTGCAAGTGCTGATCCGCAGAGCACTCTTTCCTGCCTTCAGCAGTTAGGGGTTCCAATTGAGACCTCTTCGACGAACACCGTATTGATCAAGGGGGGCGGACGGGATGGATTCTGTCAACCCGATGCTCCTCTTGATTGTGGCAACTCCGGGACAACCATGCGCTTGCTCTCTGGAATGCTTGCGGGACAACCCTTTGACAGTGAGTTGATCGGAGACTCCTCACTTAGCACACGCCCGATGGGACGGATTGCCGATCCATTGAGAATAATGGGAGCCCATATCTCGCTCACGGATGGACACGCTCCGATCAAAATACAATGCTGTGGTGGCTTGAAAGGGATAGATTACCGGCTTCCTGTCCCCTCAGCACAGGTGAAATCCTGTGTCCTTCTCGCAGGACTATGGGCTAGTGGGCGCACAACTGTACTAGAGGATATTCCCTCCCGTGACCACACAGAACGGATGCTCGGCCTTCCCGTATCCCGCTCCATGCAAGGTTGCTCGATCAACTCGGATGCGTCCCACCTCATTCCCAGTGGTACATTTACCTTGCCAGGTGATTTTTCTGCCGCGGCATTTATACTGGTCGCTACGCTGATTGCCGGGACTGGGCCAGTTCATTTGCCGAATGTCGGACTCAATCCAAGTCGAACGGGGTTGCTGGCCGTACTGAAACAAATGGGGGCAAATATTCAGATCACCGAGCACAAAACCTCCGAGTTAGAACCCATAGGCGATCTAACCGTGGAGCGAACTCCGCTGCACGGAGTTGTGATCAGAGGCCGTCAAATCCCGAATATCATTGACGAAATCCCGGTCATCGCCGTGGCCGGAGCGTTCGCAAAAGGAACCACCATTCTACGCGACGCGACGGAACTGCGCTACAAAGAGTGCGACCGAATTCATGCCACCGTAACAAACCTCCGCAAATTAGGAGCAGAAATTGAGGAGTTTAAGGATGGATTTGCGATTACCGGAATGGTGCCCTTGAGAGGAACTACAGTTTCCAGCTATGACGACCATCGGATCGCGATGGCAATGGGAGTAGCTGGCTTGGGAGCATACGGAACGACAACCATCCAAAACGCGCACGCCACCTCCGTATCTTTTCCAGAATTCTGGGATACGATCGCAAAACTGCAGCGATGACGGGGAATAGCTGTCTAGTAATCGGCAGATACAGGATCAATAGAATTCGCTACCAGGAACCCATAAATGACGTGACATGATCACGCAGCCTTCCTCGTCGAAGGTGACCCCTTCCATACGAAGCAACTGCTCCATAATATTGGGGCCCCCGAAGTTCCTTGCTCCCGTCAATGCGCCATTGCGATTCACCACTCGGTGACACGGCAAGTGGGACCCTTTGGCAGCTTTGAGCGCCCAACCAACCGTCCGGGCAGCACTTCTACTTCCAAGATATTCGGCAATATGCCCGTACGTGGTTACTTTTGAGCGTGGAATCTGAGCAACGGTATCCCAGACATTCTCAAAAAAATTACCCCTGTTCATCGTACAGCATCAATGTGAGACTCCTGGATATCTCATGACCCGATAGCTGGTCCTTAACACTGACCGTGACGATAATTTCTCCCGCCCTTTGACCCAAATCCAGATAAACTTCCTCCGCCTCCATCCTGCTTTGCCCCTCAAACTCTGCACTTGTAGAGGAGATGCGTCGTCGTCCGGATGAAACCTGATACGTAACCCTATAGGAGGTTTGGTCTCCCGGTCCGTAGGTCAGATGATAGATTTCGAACCCTAAACCGAACCGCATCCCCTTGTAGATCCACTGATGAGGCCAGGGGGCCAGTTGGTCCGTGTCTATGTTGTAGGCGAGGGGTTTTAAATCGCTCATCTCCAGAGTCGCACCACTGGCATCCAATGCACGCAGCGAGTCAATTCGCCTGGATGCTAGCTGTAATCGATTCCCGATACCCGCCGGAGTGACCTCATGTTGATCCCATTGTAGCGCCAAATGATAGAGCCCAGTACTTTCATTCACCTCAATAGTCTGAACGGGAATGGTAACTCCCTCGGTAGCAGACGGCATCTCAACACGGATGGCGTCCGTTATGGATTTTAACCGTGTGTGTGCTGCATCCTCATGAGCTACGAAGGACTTGATGATATACTCTTCTTGCGCCGGATATCCAGGGACCGTGAAGCTGGTAGACTCAGGATGCCAGTATATCTCCGTTGTCGTCGTCCCGTCAGGTTTTAGAAATCTTGCATGACGTACCCCCAACGCGAAAGTTGGCAGAGCATTCAGAACCTCTGATGAACTTGAGGGGAGTAGGATCTCCCGTTGATAAGCGGCCTGTTGATCTTGTGTTCGTGCATTCAGGATAATATTCTGTGCAAAAATGCTCGCGGGCTGTCTCAGCTCCTCATCAAGATCTGACGGTTCAGGTCTCTCACCCTGTACCAGGGCCGCCCCTGTAATGATCTTTGAGTTCTCCAGGGGATCCCGGTTTCGCAATCGCCCTGTTTCCTCACGTGCAGACAACCACAAGTCAACATCATTGAATCTTGATCCGAAATGGTGATGTTCGAGGGCCAGTTGCCGGTATATAGACCGCATAGCAGCCAGTAACATTCTGGATTTCACTTGTCCACGACCGCTATATCCTAAGCCAGACCGAAGCACAGAAGGCAACAAATCCGATGTATCGCCGATCCGATAGAAGCCCCCATCCTGTATAAACAGAAAGTATGCATCCCGATCGAGATCCAGGTATCTCCAGAATTCGTTGTCTGGAAAATCCGCTGGACTCACGGCAACACCGGGTTGATAGATTGCATCAATGAGCAGCGGATCATCAAAAGTAACTCGACTAATCCGTTCAGGCTCCCCATAGCGAACATAGATTTCGCCGCGCTCATCATATCCCTTCTGGCAGGATAAACACCCGTAGTGATCGAGTGCATGCTGGACCCGTCGGACATGCTCTACCATACGCTCGTTAACCTCAGAAGCAGGGAGCGGGTCCTGGCTTCTCCACCAGCCCAGAATGGCACTGCGTGCACTCGGAGTTGTCTTGACCGCGTCTGATTCAACCACCGTTGGCAGAATTGATTCGGGTAGAAGTGGCATCAGCCTTTGCAATTCAATCTCCAGTTCCGGATCACTTGCCGAATCTGTATCCTCAAACAACGACTCGTACTCAGCTACGGCTTGGGCAATGTCTTCCAAATCCAGTGACTGAGCCCAGACGTTCTGTCCTGCCACGAAACAGAGCACAGAAAAAAGCAGCATGTACGTCCTACAAATCATGATGCAGTGTTATGGATTGGTCCCTCCTAACGGCACGGGTTTCAGTAAAACCACTTCAAATTCAGAAACTCCCTCACGGAGTCGGATGAGTTGCTTCATTGGTACATTCCTGAATGTATCAACACTTTCCGGAGCTGGCCACTTGACCTCAATCTGGTCAATGGATGTAGCCTTCCCAAGACCAATCTCCACACGCAGGGGAGATGATCCAAAGCTTGCGCCCGTACCAACCACTCGATATAATGTATCTGCATCGGTCACAACTGAAATACGGGCCCCCATCCCGCTATGATTGGAGGTTTTTCCCTCAAGGGACAGGATCACCCATTCATTACCATGCCCCGGATTTTCGAAAAGCGTATTCCTTGCCAGATCCCCCTCAAACGCTCCACCCATGACCTGATATACATCTTGATCACCATCATGATCTATATCTCCAAATGCTACCCCATGGCCTTTCTGTAAATGCCCAAAGCCGCCATGCGTTGTGACTTCCTCAAATCTGACCCCGTTAACGTTCCGAAACATCCGGTTAGGCATTAGTGCACGAAGATTCGGGTCTCCGGTTCCCACATAGAAATCGAGCCACCCATCACCATCGAGATCTCCGTAGTTACTTCCCATCGTGTACATGACCTTGTTCAGTCCGGTTTGTTCGGTCACATCTTCAAAGGTACCATCTTGCAGGTTCCGATATAGCCGAGGCTTTTCGTCATGGCCGGGAATTCCCAGGAATTCGGCAGCGATGTCACCGGCGGTGGCACGCCATCCGGAAACAAATAGATCCAACCAGCCATCCTGATCAAAATCCCAAAACCATGCCGGAAAACTATCCATAGGCTCACGTATACCCGCGATATCGCTCACATCAATGAAGGTTTTGCCTTCCTGATTCTGAAAGAGCTGATTCGGTTCCCGGTATCGACTAATAAACAGATCTGGCCAACCATCATTGTTGTAGTCTCCCCAGACCACTGCCTTTGTATACCCCATCCGTGCAAGCCCATAGTCCCGACTATCCTCTACGAATGTTCCGTCTCCTTGATTCACAAAGAACTCATTCGGATTGCGTCCGGCCATGGGATTTGACTCATTTCCTATGAAAAGATCCAGGTCTCCATCCCGATCAAAATCACTCCATGCGGCTGTTTGTGTCGGGTTACGAGAATAGATTCCTGCCTCTCTCGTCACATCTTCAAACCTTCCTCGTCCATTATTGCGCAGGAGCGAATTTGGATGCCCTTCATCGAGCCAGGCTCCGCGCAAAACCAATACATCCTGATCGCCATCATTATCATAGTCCGCATGTACTAGGTTGAGCCCCCCGGTCAGACCAGTTAACCCCGCCTCTTCTGTGCGTTCTTCAAATCCACCGTTCCCGTTATTCTCGAAATACAGCAGTGGATCTCGCAATCCCCAGGAAGAAACCATAAGGTCCAGCCAACCATCTCCGGACAGGTCTTCCAGGACTACTCCTCCCGACAACGCCATCACATCCACTCCCAGATGTGGGGCCACATCCGTGAATCTGCGGATGGTGGTCGTAGGTTGCCATGATTCAATTGGGACGCGCCACCTGGGATCAATCCCATCCGGGTAACTGCCCAAGGTCATATGAGCAAGGTTCAGCAACCACAGCGCATTCAGATCGGTGGAGTCCTGGCTAAGAATCTGTTCATACCAGTGGATGGCCATTTCGGACCCTCGCCGCTGGGTATGAACACCTGCGGGATCAATCGGAAACAGACATCTGGCAGCTGCATGATTGATGAGGCAGTTTTCCTGCTCTCCAATACGGAGGTAGCTGAGTGCAAGATGATCCATGATCGCCAACTGCCGTAACGGATCGCCCGCATTTGGATATGCTTGCATGGATTCCAGGATCCCTTCAAAGATTATCACGGCCTCTTCGCTCTCCCCTGCACGCAGGAGCTCAGTCCCCAGTAATGATTCATACTGAATCCGTTCAGAGGGGGCTGTAGGGGGTGTCACTTTTTTGAGTTCTGCTACGCGTGCCCGATTTGCATGCGCATTGCCGCGCGGATACATATCCGTTTCATCAGCAATGAATGCCAACTCTTCTGCCATTTTCACGGTGCTCTCGGGTGGAGTAGACGTGCATGACGTAAATATCAATATGCAAAGCAGTAGCCAGCGAAACATGTGATTATTTCTTAAGGGTAAGCACGCCATCTATTCCTTCCAAGTCCATCATGATTGGTTCCTGGTTCGGCCAAGTGACTTCGACAGCGGTAGCCGAGCGGTCCCACAAACCTAAGATAGTTGATTGAGCATTTTGTGACCAGTAGCCAGCTCCCGCGGTCACAATGCGAGTGGGGCCACGGGTACCATCTGAATACACTACGCGAAGAGCCGATCCAATCGCATCCGCGGGGCTGTCAAACTCAATGTAAACGTTCTCTTTTGTGGATATCTTTTTGTACACCAGAGTCGGTCCATTGTGCTGTGCAAATGCTATCTCATGCTGCCTGTCCCCATCAAAATCCCCGACCGAGACCGCCCTCCCTTCCCCATAGACTTCAAATCCAGACTTCTCTGCAGGTGCGAACGTTCCGTCCCCATTTCCTAGAAGGAGAAGTCCTCTTCCGGCATCCTGCCGGGGAGTCGACAAAGGATATGCGAACCAGTTCTGAGACAGAACG
>JAPPBZ010000298.1 GCA_026702635.1 Bacteroidota bacterium | reverse complement strand
ACCCACACTATTCCAGTTTTCGATTGCATATGGAGCCGGTCCAACGTCCTTCACCCTTGAATCTGTGAATTTTCTTGGTGGATCGATCAAAGACTACCATGTCCCAGCTATCCGTATCTTCATCATACGTAACATAGGTAATAGCCTCATGTGTAAAGCATGAGATGGTTTGGGCTTGTGCAGGAAGAATACTCCCAAAAAACAGAAACATGCACACGGCGGTCAAACTAAGCAGTTTTTTCATCAAAATATAAAGTCAGTTTAAGCTTGAGTCTCTTGCAAAATTCCAAAATCTAAAACCGGGGGCGGATCACAAATAGAACCCCATGAGCATTAAAGCACAGCTTCCAGCCTTAGACAACTACTTTATACTTCGGGCGTACAGGCCCACAGCACTCACCCTGCGAATATTGTCTAGCCAGCAGGTCGCCACTTACAGGAATTTTCATCAAATTTAGCAACATCTCTAGTATTGTTTGCAACAATGTTGTTCTTTATCTGCTATATTATGAATAATATGTGTTATATTACTGTTAATTCATGATAAATTTTATCTCCGGAGGAGTTTTGCAAAAGCCTCAGTTAACTAACGCGCCAAATGTACGGTCGCACATTGAATTTTGCAATTTTGGGAACTTCACGAAAAAACTTTACAATTACAGGAAGTTGGATCGTTTTTTCTCGTTGCAGGGTCCGCCTGAAGTAGCCCGCAATGCGTTATGATTTCAGTGGAGAACCCTCTCTACCATAAACGCTCCTGATCGAAATCAGGGCCTCTTAAGATTGCTCAAATGGGTTTTTGCCCTCCAAAACCGCGGGGATTATGTTTCTGATTTCGGATTTCATCCGCGGTCTCGCACGAAAATTTGAAAAACCCAGCAGCAAATTTGGTGGTTCTAATCTGGTTGCTTGGTGCAAAACATTGCGCCCCTTGCAGATGGGGACATCGTCAATTCCAGATCGCGGCACGGAATAAGATTGAACACCTAATAGACGTTCGGTATCTCGGTGGTATACGTCTATCGTATCCCTAATTGCAATTTTGAATCTGACTCTGCTCAGAACGGTTTAATGGACCGGAACGGATGCAATTGGAGTCCATCCTGTCTTATCCCCCTCAATTCCAGCTTTATCCACTTCGTTCATGGTAGTACCTAACTTTTTAGCATCCTATTTGAGTTCTCATAAAGAAACTGCAACGCCGCAGTCCGCCAAATGAGAGCTCTGGCGGATTTTGCCGATGCAAATCTGCGAATATTTGACAGACCATCCCCGAAACCCGATACAAAGGATATCTATCTGATCGGGATTTGCGGTACAGGGATGGGAGCACTGGCAGGCCTCTTGAGGGAGGCAGGATACGCGGTACGTGGATCTGACAGTGGGGTCTATCCCCCGATGAGCACGTTCCTGCAGAACCAGGGGATCCCCGTCTACGATGGATATTCAGATAAGAACCTGACTCCCCTGCCCGACTTGGTCATCCCTGGCAATGCCTGTGTACCGACCCATCCCGAAGCAACCCTGGCCAGAGAACAATCCATCCCACAACTATCGCTTCCTGAAGCACTCTACCATTTTTTCCTAAAAGACCGCCGAAACCTAGTCGTCGCTGGAACGCACGGAAAAACAACAACAACCGGAATGCTGGTACACTTGCTACGGACGGCCGGGCGGGATCCAGGGTTTTTAATTGGAGGCGTGCTACAGGATCTTGAGCAAAGCTTCTCTATCGGAACCGCTCCCCAATTCGTGATTGAAGGAGATGAATACGACAGCGCCTATTTTGATAAGAATCCTAAATTCTTGCACTATGCACCGCAGGTTGCGATTGTAACCTCCATGGAATTTGATCATGCGGATATCTATGCATCATGGGAGGAGTATCAGGAAGCATTTGAAGCTTTCACGAAATTGATTCCTCCCGATGGCCTACTGGTCCTCTCCGGTGATACTACCGCGAAGTTGAACACCGGTGCGGCTCCTGTACTGACCTATGGACTGGACCCGCATCATGATGTCTCTGGACAGGTGACCCACACTTCCGATAAGGGAATCGAGTTCAACCTGCACTATCTCGGACAGGGTCTAGGACAAATGCTGTTGCCCATGAGTGGAAGTCATAATCTTCGCAATGCACTTGCAGCCAGTACCGTTGCCCTGCATGAAGGATTAACCGCAGCTGAAATCGCAAATGGACTCTCCTCTTTCCCTGGTGTAAAACGACGACAGGAAATTCTGGGTGAACCTGCCGGTATCCTGGTCGTTGACGATTTTGCACATCATCCGACTGCGGTGCGTGCGACCATTCAAGCGGCAGCGGAGCGCTGGCCCAATCGGCGATTACTGGCCGTGTTTGAGCCGCGCTCCAACTCCAGCCGCCGAAAAATATTTGAAGCTGCGTATGGAGAAGCCTTTCAGGGAGCGGCGAGAGCCTACTTGTGTGCTCCACCTTTTCGTCACAATGATGTGCGGGAGCACTTCATGGATATTCAAACGGTCCTAAAACGGATCCGCGCGATGGGTACGCAGGCCCAATCCTTTGAGTCTGCCTCTTCTTTACTTGAGGTGCTTCTCGAAGATGCACGTTCTGACGATGTGATCTTGATCATGAGCAACGGGAGCTTTAGTGGTCTGCACCAGGATTTACTGACTGCTCTTTCTGCACACAACCGGTAAATGTCAGGAATCGTTGGACACATACTAATTCTGATCGCTTTTGTGAGTTGCATCCTGTCTGTCTTTGCGTTCTATCAGGCTGCAGAACAGAAGTATCTTGGACAGTCTTTTTATCGTCTGGGGAAAATACTGTGGGGCGTGATGACCATCTGCCTTTTCAGTGCGTGGCTACTTCTGATTGTCCTTATTGCAACTCACCAGTTCCAGTACAATTATGTTTGGGCCCATTCATCCCGGGATTTACCATTTCATTTCCTGTTTTCCGCAAGTTGGGAGGGTCAGGAAGGCTCTTTCCTGCTTTGGATCATCATGAACTGCCTGATGGGGTTTGCATTAATTCGGTGGGCCGCGCCAGATTACAAAGCCCCTGTGATGACGGTTGTGGCGTTTTGCCAGGTTTTCCTTCTTATGATGATTGTGGGGATCCGGCTTGGTTCCATTGAGATTGGTGCTGCCCCCTTTGCAACACTGGTAGAAGCGAACCCAGATGCTCCCATCTTTCAGTCGAACCCAGATTTTGTGCCTGCAGACGGAACGGGTCTTAATGATCTCCTGCAAAACTATTGGATGGTAATCCATCCTCCGATGCTTTTCGTCGGGTTCACCACAATGATCGCACCCTTTGCCTTTGCCGTGGTTGCGCTTTGGAAACGGCGCTATACACAGTGGGTGCGACCTGCACTCCCCTGGACACTGATTAGCGTCATGTGTCTCGGTATCGGAATCGCCATGGGCGGTTACTGGGCCTATGAGACATTGAACTTTGGTGGATACTGGGCCTGGGATCCAGTGGAAAATTCTTCATTCGTACCGTGGCTGGTCGGAATCGCTGCAGTGCATCTGATGCTCATTCAGCGCAAGGGAGGGATTGGACATAAGGCAGCTCTCTTTTTGTCTATCCTAGCCTATATCCTGGTGGTCTACTCGACCTTTCTGACACGGAGCGGCATTCTGGGAGACGCTTCCGTCCATGCATTCGTTGATCTTGGGCTCTATAACCAGCTCCTGATCTGGATTCTGGCGATGGGGCTTTTGGGCTTTGGGTTGTTTGTGTGGCGCTACCGTGATCTCCCTGCTGCGCAGCAGGAGGCTCATTTTCTGTCACGTGAGTTTCTGGTATTCTCAGGGGCTGTCCTTTTGGTCGTGATTGCAGCCGTGGTGATCCTAGGTACTAGTGCCCCCATATTTGGAAAACTGTTCAACAACAACCCGGCAACAGTCCCCATTGATTTTTACAATGAATGGACCCTGCCAATCACAGTAGGGATTTTATTCTTAGCCGGCCTGGGGCAACTTTTCTGGTGGACCAAGATGAACATCCAGAAGATAAACCGTGTCCTGATCTGGCCTGTACTTTTGGCTACTTTCAGCACTGTCATCGTATTGATTCTGACCCCATTTGCGACAGAAACAGTTTTAGAGGGGCAGACCTTCTGGCAGCGCCACGGCTATGGAATTCAGTTGATGCTGCTCCTTTTTATGGCGTTTTTTGCCTTCTATGGCAATTTTTCTGTGCTCTGGCGGATAGGACGGGGAAACTTGAAATTAGCAGGTGGAGCACTTGCACATGTGGGCTTGGGCGTGATGGTCATCGGCATCATCGCATCCTCTGGATTCAGCCGAGCAATCTCGGATGCACCGCGAGGCAGTGACCGGGACAACTTTGTCGTGGAGCAGGGACAGCCTACGCGTGTTGCAGGATATGAGGTATCCTACATTGGAACCGAACCTGGAGAGCGCGGACATACTCGCTTTGTGCTTGATTTTACCGATCCGAGCGGACAATCCTTTCGCCTCAAACCCGTTGCCTATGAGTCTAGTACGGGCCAATGGATACAGCACCCGGACCTCAAACCCTACTTCGAAAAAGATGTCTACGTTGCGGTCACACCTCGTCAAATGCTAGACAATGGGGACTTGGAGAATGAGCTTGTTTTGCGCCGAGGACAAAGTACCCTCATTAATAATGGTGCCTATCAGGTTACCTTCATCGGATTCGATACCAGAGTGGACTTACAATCTGTCCTGAGTGAGGAAGAAGTGGCACGCACAGAAATTGCCGTAGGTGCGGTGCTGCAGGTCGTTGAGATGAGCACCAATCTGATTGAGGAGGTGATACCGATTTATGTGATTCGTACTGACCGCAGTGTGAACCCCATTGGTGCACAATTCGGAGGAATTGGGTACTATTTTACGCGTATGAATGTCGACACCGGAGAGATCACGCTCTCCCTCGACGGTGCGACTGCAGCGGACTATGTCGTGGTACAGGCTCAGGAAAAACCGGCAATCAGTCTTGTCTGGATTGGAATTATCCTGCTCAGTGGTGGTTTTCTTTTATCTGCATCCCGGCGGATTATGGACCTGCGCTGAGACGCTTCCCGGGGTTAACCAGTTCCAGAAATTCTGGCTTCAGGAATGAACAATTGCTTCGCGGGCGAGCTCGCGACCCGTGTGCGTTAACTCTAAATACTCTCCAACTGTGTGCAGCAAGTTCTGCGATGCAGCCCGGGTAACTACCCCTTGCGCAAAAGACTCCTCCCATGCCATGTGGCCCTGCAGGTGATCAATACGACACTCTTGCTCTGCCTCGGGCGTCGCCTCATGTTGCAGCAGATGGATGACCAACATCTTGATGGCAAACTGCCACTTCTGGCGCCTCCTTCGTTTCCATGCAGCTAATAATCCCTGCTCTGGGGCTACACAAAACAGAATGGCAAACTGTAAGCCGACCATGACCGCCATACACCCTGCAATTGACGCATCAAAGAGATGCGCCACCCAGTACCCCAATATCGAGGCAGTAATGCCTAGGGCCACGCTGTAGAGAATCATGTGCCCAAACCGATTGGTAACCAGATAAGCACTCACTGGAGGTCCAACCATGAGGGCAACGACTAGGATGGATCCAACAGCGTCAAATGCAGCGACCGCGGTCATGGATACCAATCCCATCAACGCATAATGCAGTACCCCCGGCAAAAATCCCAGCGTTGCACAGAGAGCACCATCAAATGTGGCCAACTTCAGTTCTTTGTAGAACAGGAGTATAAACCCCATGCAAAGCAGCCCAACACCCCCTGTCGCATACAAAGCCTGGGGACCCAGATCATATCCTGCAATTTCCAGACGATCAAATGGCACAAACGCCAACTCCCCCAACAGCACAGCATCCGTATCCAGATGCACATCACTAGCAAACCGTGCAATTAAGATCACCCCCACGGCAAACAGACTCGAGAATACCAATCCAATCGCAGCATCTTCACGCACACGGTCTGTCTTTCGTATCCATTCAACCAATACGACTGTGAGCAGTCCTGCTGCTGCCCCGCCCAATATCAGTAGTGGAGACGACAGATTTCCAGTAAGAAAAAAGCCGATCACGATGCCCGGCAGGATCGCGTGACTGATCGCATCACTCATCATCGCCATCCGCTTCAGAATTAGGAACGTCCCGGGAAGCGCACACGCGGCGGCAACGACGGCAGCTACCAGTTGGATTTCCAATTGAAACGTACTCATCGGATCCGCTCATCCAAGAGTTGTTTGCAGACTAGAATCCCATCTGGAGTCAACGCCCACGCCCCGCTGTCATACATCTTTACCAGCCCCCTGCCTTCCAATCTACGCAGCTGCCGATAAAGCGTACCTCTCTTTGGGTGGATGACTCTCAGGGCGGTCTCCATATGCGGGTATCCCAAATCGTCATGCTTTCTTGCCAACTCAAATAAGTCCAGTAGAACTGCCTCGCTCTTGAGTTTGCGATTCTGGACCGTTTGGCGAACCTGCTGCCAAATAATTCCGCGATGTGGTGCAATCAGCATGGATACAACGACGAACCCACCAGCACATACCACAATGGTTGGACCAGTCGGTAGATTCGAGGTGCTCGTACTCAACAATGCCCCACCGACCCCACAGAGAGCCCCTGTAACCATTGAGATCAACGCCATGACTCCTAAGTTATCCGTCCACTGACGCGCCGCTGCTGCAGGCGCAATGATCATGGCACTCATAAGAACTACTCCCACGGTCTGGAGCCCGATCACAATTGCAACTACTAGAAGTGTCGTTAACCCGATATCCAACCAGCGCACTGGCAATACCAGACTGTGCGCAAACTCTGGGTCAAAGGCAAGCAGCTTGAACTCTTTCCAAAACAAGAGCAAAGCCACCAACACAATCCCACCCAAGACCGTCATCGTAATGACATCTCCTACAACAAGGGATGCTGCCTGACCAAACAGAAACGAATCAAGTCCCGCCTGATTGGCATTGGGATATTTCTGTATAAAGGTCAGAAGTACCAGACCGGCACCAAAGAACACTGACAATACAAGCCCAAGCGCACTGTCGTACTTGACGCGTGTACTTGTGGTTACGAGTAAAACAACTGCTGTGGCTAACCATCCGGCCAACCCTGCTCCCACCATTAAAACTAGAGAAGCTTTACTGCTGGTCAGAATAAACGCAAGGCCAATTCCCGGCAAAGCTGCATGCGACACGGCATCTCCCAGCAAGCTCTGCCTTCGCAGCACTGCAAACGTGCCCAACGCACCGCTTACAGCACCCAGTATGGCAGTACCGAGTGTGACCGTGCGGAGCGTATAGTCGTCGAAGAACTGCTCCATGCTTATTGTGCATCCTTGATGATTGCAATGCGCCCTCCATAGGTAAGTCCCAGATTCGTATCTGTGAACGCTTCTGAGACGGGTCCACTTGCAATGCGGCGTACATTCAAAAGCAAGACTTCATCGAAATAGGTTGAGACCGTCTGGAGGTCATGATGTACGACCAGAACCGTTTTTCCAGATGAGCGCAGAGAGTGCAGGATGTCAATAATCGCACGTTCGGTCGTCGCATCTACGCCCTGTAGGGGCTCATCCATAAGGTATACACGAGCGTCTTGGATCAGGGCGCGTGCCAGAAATACGCGCTGCCGCTGCCCTCCGGACAATTGGCTGATTTGACGATGAGCAAACCCGGCCATATCAACCTTTTCGAGCGCAGCTATCGCTTCCTTGCGCTCGCTACGACCGGGCCGGCGAATCCAACCAAGCCGACCATACAGCCCCATCAAGACCACATCCAATACGCTGGTTGGGAAATCCCAATCTACCGTTCCACGTTGCGGCACGTACCCTACAGACGAAGCTACATTGCGATACGGCTTCCCCAAGATGCGGACCTGACCAGCCGCCGGCTTCATCAATCCCAGAATTGCTTTGATCAGGGTCGTCTTCCCCGCACCGTTGGGACCAACAACCGCCATCAATACTCCAGAAGCAACATCCAAATCAATGTCCCACAGGACCGGACGTTCTCGATAGGCTACGGTAAGGTCACGAACTTCTATTGCGTTCACCATTGGAAAGCGCCTTGACGATTGTATCAATGTTGTGTCGAATCATCCCCAAATAGGTCGATGCCGGGGTAGATGCCCCTCCCAGTGCATCTCCATACAATGTACCACCAATGCTTACCTCAAAGCCTCTGGCTTTTACGGCTTCCCGTACCGCTTCAATGCCACGTGGAGAAACCGAAGACTCAATAAACATTGCTGGAATTCTTCGCTCAGCCACCAGAGTTGCCAGATCCTGCACATCTGCCATTCCCGCTTCTAGTACAGTGGAAATCCCTTGAAGACCATGCACTTCGAGACCATAAGCCTGCCCAAAGTATCCAAATGCATCATGCGAGGTAACGAGTACCCGCTTCTGTTCGGGAATCTCGGCAACCCTTCTTCGCACATACGCATCCACCTCCATCAATTCAATGGCGTAGGCTTCTCCATGTGATGAAAACAACTCTTCACGCCCGGGATCCAGTGCTCCAAGTGCATTTGCAAGAGCCTGTGCAGCTTGGGCCCAAAGCGTTGCATCAAACCATACATGAGGGTCATAATTCCCCTGAAAGAGTTCCGATGTGATCAAGAGGCTATCGGGTACACCGACTTCGGCAACTGCAATCGTTGCTCTTCCTTGTTCTTTTATTGCCTCGAAGAGATCTCCCATCTTCCCCTCCAGGTGCAACCCATTGTAGACAACAAGATCGGCTTCGGCCATTCTCGAAACATCCCGCGCACTAGCCTTATAGAGATGCGGATCCACTCCCGGTCCCATTAACGATTCCACCACCACCTCCGAGCCGCCAACCTCACGAACCAGATCTGCAATGATGCTTGTCGTAGCCACAACCCTGATTGCGCGATCAGAAAGTAGATTATCTGAACTCTCCGTTGGAGTACAGTAGGCCAACAAACTCAGTCCTACGAGGCATCCGGTG
>JAPPBZ010000283.1 GCA_026702635.1 Bacteroidota bacterium | reverse complement strand
CTCTCCTGGGTCCTTTCTTTTGAGGGGATTCCACAGGGAATCGCTGAATCCCTTTTGGCAATAAGTGATAACAAGATCGTCGTGCTTCTGCTCATCAATGTATTGTTGTTGATGGTGGGCACCTTCATGGACATGACTCCGGCGATTCTAATCTTCACCCCCATTTTCCTGCCGGTGGTCGTGGGCTTCGGAATTGACCCGCTCCACTTCGGAATCCTGATGGTGGCGAATCTTTGCATCGGTCTCTGCACTCCACCTGTGGGGACGGTTCTCTTTGCCGGTGCAGGAATTTCCAAGGTAAGTGTTCAGGCAATTGTTCGGCCTCTAGCTCCTCTGTATATTGCGATGCTGGTGGCGCTGATCCTGATCACCTTCGTTCCGCAGATAACACTGCTTGTTCCCCGACTATTTGGCTTTTAATCTGTACTCGGTAATGAAACAGTTCCATCCTGTCCTCGCACCTTGTCACTTGACGACTCGTGATATCATTCCCCTTGCGCCAGAGAATGGACCCTCGCAATCGCTTTGTCTTGCACTCTTTCTCCTCAAACAGCGTAGAAAGATGCTTTTTGAACCTGATTTATTATGAACCAAAAATTCACTCCCGTTGGGAAGCCTCAGTTACTCAGCCATTCGGTGGTCGAAGCCATCGAGAACTCCATCCGCAAGAACGATCTGCGGCCCGGAATGCGACTTGCATCCGAATTAGACCTGTGTTCTCAATTTGGAGTAAGCCGAACCGTGCTACGGGAGGCACTGCGCATGCTTTCCGGACGCGGCCTGATTCGTATCGAAAAAGGGCGCGGTATCTTCGTCTCCGAGCTCTCTGCTGAGACGGTGAGCACTCCACTGCAAATGTATCTCCATCAGCACAGTGGAGACCTGAAGTATATTGATCTCATTAAGGCCCGGCAACTGATTGAACCATCAATTGCTGCCGAAGCGGCGCTTTACCATACCCCCGATGATGCGAGGCAACTCCAAGAGGACTTTGACGCAATGAGTTCATGGACCGGAGGAAATGAAGAGCTCGCCAATTTGGATCTCGCATTCCACCAACACATCGCGATCGCATCTGGCAATAGTGTCGTACCACTTTTAATCGCACCCATCCACGCGCTCATGCCACAAATTAAATCATCGGTCCATAAAGCGGTCGAAGATGCAAAATACTCGGCCATTGAATGGCATCGGCGTATCTTGGATGCCATTCTGGAGCGGGACCCGGAAGCTGCGCGTGTTAACATGGAATATCACCTAGTCGAATCAGGAAAACATATCTCACGGATGTTAGCCGCCCAGACCTCATCCGAAGCCCTGGAGAATGCCGCCTGAGTCGGACCTCCCCACACGAAATCGCACGTGAGAGAAGAATCACCCGCAGGATGGTACAAAGATTGTGATTACCACACATCCTCCCGTGTACCGCTCCTTGCCCTACAACCAAAATCACCGCACAAGCTGTTGTCCAAATTTCATCAACCGCCCCGGTGATTGCCATCTTGTATCAAGCCTATATCAGGGGGCCTTTTCCGCGAGTCGCTGTCTGAGTTGATGCAGGTACAAGGAGGAGACTGTCATCTCTCCCGACCAATTTATACCCTCCTGATAGCCGCTTGGCCCAATCTGCATTCGTACCGGTACATTACTTGATAGACCCACTATCACACCACCCTCCAGCGCACCCAGATAAACAGGCGGGCGTATTGCCTCCGCTTGTGGATAGACCACTTTGGTATTCCAAAGTATCGGTGATGAACGTACCTCCAGGTCCCAAATTCCGGCTGAATTACCCTGGATCGTGACAGATTCGTACAAACTGGGGTAGATACACCCCGCATCATAGATGCGGCCGATCAAGCCAGCTGTCATAACATTGAACCCGCCACTGCCATCGCAGCCAACCGTATGCACCGCGTTCGAGTGTACACGAATATTCTTCATCAAAATGTGCCTGGAATCCCTTGCATGAATCCCATAATGACCTCCCCGCCCGTGAACTGCAATCTCATCAAGAGTTATCTGAGACGCTGAATCCAGAATGATGGCTGCATCCGCATTGCTGACCTCTATATTTCGTATCCACCCGTGCCGCACATCCTCGAAATACAACGCGTTGTACCCGTCTTCGAGGTGATGTCCTCCATACGGCACCTCAGCAAACTCGAAGCTGAGATGCTCTATACCAACTTCAGCCGCGTGTTCTACCATGCTCACCTGTGGTTCAAGTCTTGGCGTGAGGTTAACCAGCAGAGGTTCTTTGGTGTGCACCGTATTCCCTTCCAGTGCCGTGATTGTGACATCCTGAAAGTGCTGCTGCTTGCCTGTGAACCACCAAATTCTCATATCCCCCGGGAAACTCAGAATCTCCGGCTCTGATACCTCCAGCTCATGTGTCCCCTGGTACCCCTGAAGAATCGAGGAGACAGATCCTGCTTCCTGTTTCGGTTTTGGCCGAACCCAAAATACCCCACCCCGATCCGAGTACGGTGACGTTATTCTCCCTTGCACTGTGAGCGAATCGGACGATCCCTCAAAGTCGGCAGATACATCCATCGCACCAAGGGGCCTCTCCACACTGATCACAGTCTTGCCGACCCCGCTGCCACGCAAAATCAGACTATCCCGCTCCAGAAATAGCACTTGAGACAGGTGAAACCGGCCCTCCGGAATCCCAATGACAACCCATCCTTGCTGGGTATTCGCTGCCTGGATCGCCCTTTTGAAGGCTTCGGTGTCATCGTTCATATCATCACCCGTTGCACCGTAATCGGTCACCCGAAGGGTTGATTCAGGATCGGGCGGAGAATCTTCTCCCCACCGATAACCCGCATAGGAAAAATCTGCCAATGTTTGGACCGTATCCTCCAGAATCTTCGGCGACCAGGGTTGTCCCCACCATGAAGGACCAACATCAGATGGAGAAAGAGGAGGGTGGCTGGGTGAGGCACCTTTCCCTGATGCTGAACCTGAAGGGGAGGGCTGCTGCATACCATGGGCCCCGCTCACCAAATCTGGGTCCTCCCAATGTATACCCTCCGGTTCCGGGATCCCCAATTGCGTGCCGTAAAACACATTTCCTC
Source organism: Bacteroidota bacterium (assembly GCA_026702635.1). Lineage (GTDB taxonomy): Bacteria > Bacteroidota > Rhodothermia > Rhodothermales > Bin80 > Bin80. Next base: position 5,937 of record JAPPBZ010000283.1, on the reverse strand, counting down.
TCCACATAACGTCGTCCACAGATACATGTGCGGTCACGACCGGTTTGTCGCTTTCTGTGAAGAGGACATTGTCTCGGAATAACACGTCTTCCGGTAGAAGTGTTTTTTCTCCATCGGCTCCCAAACCAAAAAAGATGCTCACCTCTGTTCCGATAAAGGTATTCTGGGCAATCGTGGGCCGCTTCACCTGAAAGTACCGGTTCAAAGGCGAGTCAGGAATGCCATTCATCACCGAAAGGGTCGCACGTGATGAATCGCCTTTCAGCTCAAAGAAGTAGTTGTGGACAACCGTATGATCCTCTCCTATAACCCGCACCCCGCCGGTCCCTGGTTTTCCTCCGCCCAGAAACCAGTTTTCTCTAACAACTGCATGGTTGCCATGACGAAGCGTCAGGGCGCCTTGTGCCTCCAGGAACGTGTTATGGCGATAGGTATTATGCCCCGTCTTGTTTGATATAATTTCGTGCTCCCCATTGGTGCGCTCAAACAGATTGTGCTCCACCACCGTGTACGAATCCTGCATGGAACGGCTGCTCGTGCCAATGCGAATAGTTTCGCCACCATTCTTTCCCAACTCAGGTCGCGGACCAAAATGGTTGCGATCCACCCGGTGGTGATTGGGAGTATCGTTCGGTGGATCTTCAAGCCATACAACAAACGTAGCACCATCGTGTGTTTTTCCTGCAAAATAGCAGTGATCCACCCGGTTGTGTGTACCGTACAGGGAAACCCATTTGTATTGCAACAACCAGTTTGCAGGATTATACTCCGTCACGGCACAATTCGTCACCCGGCTGTGATGCGCCATCCTGTCCGTGCGAAAAGCAATCACATGCCCTCGCTCCAGCGCTCCCCGATGAAACCATAATCCCTCTACTTTCAAATACTTCCCTCCAATCCGAAGCCGGGAGCGTCCCGTCAGAATTACCTCTCCCGGCGATTCTGCGCGAACAGTTATGGAATCCCCTTCTGCACCGTCTGCATCAAACACCAGATCTGCATCGTGCCACGTACCGTTGGCCATAACGATCACATCGCCCGGACGGGCCTGGCGCACCGCTTCCTGGAACTCTCCCACCGTGCTTACCTGCGTAGTATCCGGTACCACGGGCACTGCGACTGCCAATATTAGAGTGACTAGTCCAATCAACGCTTAATCAAGGTTTGCTTCATAGGATTTCCGTCCGCCTTAATGACAACAAAATAAACCCCGGGAGCAAGCCCGGACCCGTCAAACAGGGCAGAATGGTCTCCCAGACTCCGGGGACCATCCATCAATGTAGCAATCTCACGCCCTAACAGATCATAGATGCTCAGCTGTACGTGGCGGGGTTGCTCGAGTGTAAAGTCGATTGAAACCATAGACCGAAAGGGATTCGGGTATCCCTGAATCATTGCACGCCTTGCTTCTGGTACCGGAAGTTCGGTGTTCAGGACGGTGCCGAGATAGGAGGGACCCACATCCTGCGAGGTAAGGGGCCTGTATAGAATTGGAGCCAAGCTGATTTCGTCTGCCCCAATATCAGGTTCACCGTCCCGCTTTTGCCCATCAATATCATCAGACACAAAATCCATGGAAGTCGCTGTCCCTACTGCGACACTTGTATTGGAAAGAACCCATAGATCCTGTTCAGCCTGCAGTTCAGGGTCTGCAACGAGGATGCCATCAACCTCCTCAATTCCAAGATCGGCTCCGTAAAATACATTGGACGTGTAGGAGACATTGGTTGGTGTGTCTTCATATTCTACGATCGGTCCATTCCGTGTCACGACAAGATTATTTACAATCTGGAGGCCATCCGGGGCGAGGGACTGCGATGAACTTCTGCCTGCTCCCATTACGAACGTCTCCTCGACATTAACAAAGGTGTTGAAGGCTATCACCGCATCCTTGACTTGGAAATATCGGTTCAGCGGAGAATTTGGTATACCGTTGACAATGGACACGGCGGCGCGATAACCCGTGCCTTCCAAATCCTGAAAATAGTTGTTGTACACTCTGTGCCGCTCTCCAATGATTCGAACTCCACCCGACCTCGACTTTCCTTCCCCTAAAAAGTAGTTGCCGTAGACACTGGCTTCATTCCCATGCCGGAGGGTAAGCGTACCTGAGGATCTGCGAAACGTGTTGTGGCGAAAAATATTGTTACCGCTCTTGTTCGAGATAATTTCGATCTCTCCGTCACATTCCTCGAAAAGGTTGTGCTCCACGATCACATTCGCATCCTGCATGGATCGGCTACTCGTACCAATTCGAAGAGACTCTCCGCCATTCTTGGGTAGCTCCGGGCGGTGTCCGAAGTAGTTCTGATCAATCCGGTGCCACACCGGATCGTCATTGGGAGGATCGCGCAACCAGACAACAACTGTCGCACCATCATGGGTTTTGCCGGCAAAATGACAATGATCAACACGGTTATGAGAGCCGTAGATCGAAACCCATTTGTACTCCGTCAGATAGCTTGGGGGATTGTAGTTGGTAATGGTACAATTCGTAAGCCGGCTGTGGCTGCTCAGGCGTGAAGACGAACGTCGAAATTCAATAATATGCCCGCTGCGCAACGAACCTTGATCAAACCATAAGCCATCCACCTTGAGGTAGGATCCACCAATTTCCAGACGGGAAGAGCCAGTCAGAATGACCTGCCCGGGTGTTTCGGCCCGGAGTGTGATGGTGTCTCCCTCCACGCCTTCATTAAAAAACTCAATCACGACATCGGTCCAAGTGCCATTTGCCATGACGACGGTATCTCCTGGACCCGAAGAAGCAATCGCGTCCGAAAGTTCCTGAGGGGTACTAGCCAAACGCTCCATCTGCGCATGAGCCACAGATGGAGCGAGAAGCAAGTACAACACACACTTAACGATGTATTTCCGATACAGAATCTGGAACACTAGATCACTTGACCACCACCAGTTTACGCCACGTGCTCTCACCATCTACAGTAAGTCTGTAGAAATAGGTGCCCGCTCCCTGTTGTTGCATCGAAAGGGAAACAGAATAAGAACCTGCAGAATCATATCCGTCCTTAAGACGGGCAACGCTTCTGCCTAACAGATCAAACACCTCCAGTGTAACATGGCCATCACGACCCAGGTGGTACGGGATCGTGGTTTCAATATTGAACGGATTGGGATAATTCTGATCCAGTACGATATTGGTTTCGCTTGGAATGGGAGTGTCTTCTTCTATGGCCACACCTGATGTTATCCATCGCATATCTCCGATTCCCATTCCATCGGTCCCCATTGTAAGGAGTGGTGAATCCGCAGGAAGTGTGAAATCCAGCATGTCCGGGTTGGCAAATTGAGGATCAATTTCAGAAATCGCCTCCTGTGTAGAATTACCGCCCAACTCGATCTTCGAAACCATGAAGAGGTTGCTGTGCGATATGCTTGATGTGCCCGTGAGGTTGACACTCCATCTCTCTTCATCTACCAAGCTGTTAGCAATAATGCTGTTGGTGATCCGGGCCGTTTGCACACCTCTCGGGTAAATTGCACGCCCGTTGCTGTGCCCACAATTGTGACAGGTAAGATGATCAATAATAACCTCAGGCTCTGGCGTGGCTGGATCGGTATCGCCGCTGTAGATATAGATCGCCGATGCCCTGGTATTGGCCATCGTTGTATTGGATACCTCGAAATATTTCACATTAAAGAGCCCTGAGTCCGTATCCTCATCCTTGGTCCGGATCCCTTCTTTACCACTGCCACTCAAAATCGAATTGCGGAAGATTATCGAATCAGCAAAGGTCCCAGGATACTGCCGCAAAAAATTCCCGTCGCTACCGGCGACCACATCGTGGAGGTAGCTGTCGGTAACTTTGATTACGGCTGAAGAATCGACATCACCACGAACGCGGAGCAAATACTTGGCATTGAAATCCGTCCCGGCCTGTCCATCAATTTCGATACCATCCAGGTGAAGGGAGTTGAGGACTTCAAAGACAACCCGCGTGCTCTCATCCGCTTCATTGTTCTTGATGACCGGCCTTTCATCCAACCCAGCTGCCGCCCGGATTGTAAGTGGAATTGTAATATCCATACGGTCGTCATTGAGGTACTCACCTCCTGAATCGGTCAGTTCGATAATATCACCGGGTTCTGCCGCATCAACAGCATCCGAGAGCGTGTTTTGGCCAGCCGCTACTTGAATTGTGGACCCACCTGACGCTGTCCACCGCATATCTCCGATTCCCATTCCATCAGTCCCCATCGTAAGAAGTGGAGAATCCGCAGGGAGTGTGAAATCCAGCATGTCTGGATTGGCAAATTGAGGGTCAATTTCAGAAATCTCAACTTGTGTGGAGCTGCCGCCCAACTGGATCTTCGAAACCATGAAGACATTGCTGTGCGAAATGCTTGACGCACCCGCGAGATTAACACTCCACAACTCATCATCCACTAGGCCGTTTGCAACAATGCTATTGGTGATCACGGCCGATTGCATATCTCTTGGCCAAATTGCACGCCCATTGACAGATCCGCAATTATGACAAGTGAGACGATCAACAATAAACTCAGGTTCAGGCGTAGCTGGTTCGGTATCGCCGCTGTAAACATAGATAGCTGATCGCTTGGTGTTGGCTATCGTTGTATTGGACACTTCGAAATACTTCACATTATAGAACCCGAAGTCCTTGCGTTCACTTGACTCATCTTTGATCCGGATCCCTTCTTTACCGCTGCCGCTTAAAACCGAATTGCGGAAGATGACCGAATCAATTAACGTATAGGCATACTGCCGCAAAAAATTCCCGTCGCCACCGTCAATCACATCGTGGAGATAGCTGTCGGTGACTTTGACCACGGTTGTAGGCTCAAGAACTAAGTCACCAGCGTCATTCTGTGGACGAATGCGAAGCAAGTACTTGGCATTGTACTCCGTTCCAGCCTGCCCATCAAGCTCGACACCGTCAAGGTGCAGCGAGTTCCAGACCTCGAAGATGACTGCCGTGCTTATCACCTCACTGTGCTTGATCACCGGCCGCTCGTTCAATCCGGCAGCTGCCCGAATCGTAACTGGAATTGTGATATTTATATTGCTGTCAGTGAGATACTCACCTCCGTCTGTCGTTAAAACGATCGTATCTCCCGGTCCAGCCTCTGCCAGCGCGTCATTCAGTGTGTTCTGACCAGCTTCTATTTCAATTGTCGTCTGGGCAAAAGCAGGCCTAGTTACCAAGAATACCAAGGCAATCATGAGCCCAAAACAGGTGGTAATTGTACGCATGTGTAGATCCGTTCTAATTATTGGTGTGTGCAATATGCATTACACGTATGATGTAATACAAGTTAATAAATAGTTTCAGAAATTGCAACTTTTCTCATTTCAACCTCAAAAAAAGACACAACATCTCAGCTCCTTCGAAAACAAAAGAGATTCCAAGCCCAGAGAGGATCATTCTCTGACTGATGGATTCAATCGGGGATTCGGAGCATCCTTATGAGTGCTGTACTCCATATGCCCCTGATCAGTGATCCGAATTCTACTAAACTCTCCTGGTTATCTGATGCGCACAACACGACCAAATTGAACCGTACCGCCGGCATCCGTCAGACGGACAAGGTATACGGCAGCAGGAGCGGGTGAACCAAACATCGTATATCCATCCCACACGATGCGAACCGTTTCCTCACCAATCAGGCTTTCTCCTTCAAGCTCTCGTATCCGCTGACCTAAGAGGTTGTACACCTCCACACTGTAAAGGCCCTGGTGTCGCACCGGTACCTCCAGAGTTACACCATGATTGAATGGATTTGGATAGGCTTGCAGCCGACCTGGAAGGACTGGATCAGGGATCGGTTCAATGCTCGTCCTTTTTAAACCAATCAACAGACGATCTCCCTGAAGTTTAAACGGGTGGGTTTTCTCATTCACACGCACTGCCTGCACCGACTCTTCATCCATCATAACAACTTCAATCTGTACTG